>NZ_JBEYXP010000050.1:0-94761 GCF_040704615.1 Streptomyces sp. NPDC046862
CCGTGGGTTCCGGTACTGCGGGCAGGGAGCATCATTCCAGACCGGTGGCTGAAGTCTGGTGGTGGCGGCGGGCGTTTCGCCCTTACGGGGCTGCGCGGGGTGGGGTGCTGTTTACCGCGGTAAACAGCACGGGGTCAGTCGTCGTCGCCGTCGTCCTCGAGCGGCCGCCACTCCACCCGGTACACGGGCTCGCAGAAGATGCGGTGGTGTTCCCACACCGGTGGCGGGGAGGCCGGCCAGGCGGGCTGCCGCTGGGGGCGGACGGGGGTGGCGGTGGTCATCGCGGGTCTCCGGTGGGGCCGAGGTGCTCGTGGATGTGCTGGTTCAGCATCGCCCGCTCGACCTCGAGCTGGTATTCGTCGCGGGCTTCCGGGTCGGGCAGGTGGTGGTGGGCGAGGAACCAGTCGAGGGTGGTGGCCCAGCAGTCGGTGCGCATGGAGTGGTAGTCGGCGTGGAGGAGGCACATGGCGTGGGTGTGGGGTGTGGGCATGGCGGCCTGCGGGGGTGCGAGGGGTGTGGCCAACGTGAGGCCTCCGTTCGTGCGGGGTGATCACGTACAGAGTGCGTCGGATTCCGCGCGGTATTGCCCCCGCTCGGCCGCCTCGTCGGGGTAGACGCACCGCTGGTGCTCGAGGTCCCAGAGCGCCCCGGGCATACCGCAGTCGGGGCCAACGGGGTGGGAGTCGACGAATACGAAACGGCTTCGGGCTCGGTCCATGTGCGGGTCGCAGGCAAAGCTGACTTCTGCGGCAACGTTCCACATGACGTGCCATGTGGCCTCGGTTCCACAGTCGGCGCTTGGAGTGTCACCCGGGGAGTAGTTGCAGAGTCGCTGCTGGTCGTCGACGAAGCGGCCGAGTGGGGCGAAGGGGTCCATGGTCACGCCTCCTTGGGCTTGCTCATGTTGGCGATGATCCGCAGGTTGTGCTTGCACCAGCGGCAGTTGCAGCCGCGGGTTTCGCCGTCGCAGCACAGGCATTCTTTGTGGAGCAGGCGGTATTCGATGAGGGGGAGGTCGGGGGCGTCGAGGCGGCGCACCCAGATCTGGAACAGTCCGCAGTCGGGGCAGCGCTTCTGGTCGTGGGTGCGGCCCATCTGTTCGGCCCACAAGTGCCAGGCAACATAGGCGCGGGGTGCGGGCGTGTGCCGGTCGACGTTCGGGCAGGGTGGTTCGGGATTCGGCTTGGCCATGGGGTTCTCCATTCACGCCACGTCGAATGCTCGGCGGGGGACGTTGAGGCCGGCGGCTTCGCGCCGCTTGTAGGCGATGGCGGCGGAGATGGAGGCTTCGACGCTGCCTGGCCTGGGTCCGGCGGACCGCTCGAGGCGTTCCTGCTCTGCGACGGCTTCCTGGTGTTCGTCGTCGTGTTGCCGTCCGGCGCGGAGGGCTGCTTCTTGGCGGGCTATGGCTTCGGCGACGTACGGGTCCGTGGGTCGTGGGGCGGGCCGGTTGTCGAGGGCCAGGGCGATCGTCTGCCGGTAGCCGTCGGAGGCGGTCTCGCGGGTGCGCACCGAAGCCTCAGGCTCGGGCTGGGTGGGTGCGGCCGTGCGGGGCGTGCTGGTGAGGTTGCCGGGCGGGAGGACGCGGATCGTACGGACGACGGGGCGGCCCATCTTGTCGTTGATCTGCTTGGCGAGTTGGCCGCCGAGGAGTCGGAGCTGGGAGGCGTAGGCGTGGCTGGCGGGCCGGAGGTCGAGGCGGCCGCGTTGTTCGTCGTAGGCGGCGGGTTCGACGCATCCGGCGTACTGGGGGCAGAGTTCAGTCCAGCGGTCGAGGACGCTGCCGCCGGCGACTGCGTTGTCCCAGCCTTGTTCGGCGGTGAGGCGCCCGAGGATGTGGCCGAGGCCTTGGGGGTCGCGTCCTTCGCCGCGGGCCGGGCGGCTGCTGCGGCGGGGCTTCTTCGGGGCTTGGGTGGGCTGGTTGCGGGCGGTGGCCTTGTAGGCGGCGAGGGCCTGCCGGGCGAGGTCGGCGCCAGACGCGGTGGGGGTGTCAGTCACTGGCTGGCCTCCGCCGCCATGCGTTCCTGACGTTTCCGAAGCGCCCGCTTGCGGTCCCTTTCCCGCTGGCATGCCCTGCACCTGCGCCAGACTTTCCCCTCCACAGTCGTCTTGTAGTACGTGTTTTCCGCATCGAATGGGTGCCCGTTGACGCACTCGACACGGTCCTTCCAGTGAGTGTTTCCGCTGGTCTCGCCTCTAGCTATGCGCTTCTTCATGCGGCAAATGGGGCAGCGCCGTCCAGGGCGGCGCTCCTTGCTGTCGACCAGGGGATGCCCTTCAGGGCACGTCTCTTTACGTGCGTTGAAAGCGGTCGGCGAGAGCCCCCGGAGTACGTTCTCTCCTCGGGTGATCGCTTCCAGGTGGGCAGGATTTACGCATTGCCGGTGGAGGCAGGCGTGTCCCCCCGGGCAGCTTGTGTCCTGGTTGTGGCAGACGTGGTCGATCACTAGTCCTTCGGGGATGGGCCCTACGAACATCACGTAGGCCAGGCGGTGCGCGAACCATCGCTTCCGTTCGACGTAGATGCGGACGTATCCGTTGCCGTTGGGGATAGTGACTTCGGCAGGCAGCCTCCAGCACTCGCCAGGGTTTCCCTGGACAAGCTTCTTCGCGGTTTCCATGCTTCGCACAGCAGGCAAGGTCCAGCTCCAATCAGAAGGTAGGGGTGAGGGTGTCGCGCCGGTTGGCGATGTTCTCGAGGGCGAGGGCTTGGTCGACGAGCCGGTTCGTGTACAGGCGGCGTGCGTCGCGTTCGCCGAGGAGCTCGATCGCGGCGAAGATCAGGCCCGGGTCGGTCATCGCGTCCGCCCGCATGGCGACAACCTCCTGACGGGTCAGGTCCTCGAGGGCCAGCGGGCTGGAGTCGACGGGCTCGTAGTCGGCGGCCAGGCGATCGCGGATGGCGGTGAACGCCTCGTCCACGGCGCGGCGCGTAGCGAGGCTCTTGGGGGCGCCGCCGAAGCCGTCGAAGCCGGTGTGGCGGGCCTGCTCGTTGGCGCGGGACTCCTGCCAGGCCAGGACCAGGGTCTTGCGGCGCTCCGGGGTGGTGTACAGCAGCTGGCAGCAGGCGAGCCGGTAAGCGAGCAGCCCGGAGGGGCGGCGGGCGTCATCGGAGGCCACGGGCATCTGCTCGGCGGCGGCCCGGATCTCTAGGGCGGTCCATCCGGCGTCTGCGCAGTGCCGGATGATCCACGCGATGCGTGGCACCGACGCGCCGTGCAGCCACGGTGTCTGGGAGACGAGCTGGCGGGCTACCTGGTAGCGGCGGCCGACCTTGTTCAGGGTTCGCGGCCCGCGGTTGGGGTTCTTCTTGGGGGCTGACTGGCTGTCCCCGCTTGCGAGCTTGCTCTCAGAGGGAAAGCGAGAGAGAGCTGTAGTGGAAGAGCTTGAGGTACCCCCCTGCATTGGGGTGCAACGCCCCTGGCCCGAAACAGAGGTGCGACGGCGGGGGCGGCGGGTCTTCTGGGCGGCCTTCTTCGCGAGCTTCCCGATGGCCTCCCGGGCGGTCTCGGCGACACCGACGGGGCGCCGTTGCACCCCTTCGCCGACGGTCCGGATGCCGTGCTCGGTGTCGAACGCGGCGGGGATGGTGCGCTCGTACACGGACGCCTGGTTGGCCTCTCCGCGCTTGCGGGTGCCCTTGCTGCGGTACACGAGCAGGCCGGTTTCGCGGAGCATCGTCAGGTGGTACTGGATGGTCCGCTCCGACAGCTTGAGTTTCCGCATGAGGTAGGCGATGCCGGGCCGGCACACCTTCAGGCGGGCGATCTCCTGCGCGATGGCGAGGGTCGTCCCTCCCCACTTGGGTCCGTGGGCCTGGGTGGGCGTGTAGAGGCCTTTGGCGGCGAGGTCGTGGATCCAGTGGACGGCGGTGAGCCAGGAGTGGGCGCAGGTGGCGATGCGGCCGGTGGTGCCGGTCAGCCACTGGTGCGCGGACGGCACGCAGAGACGTGTCGTGGGGCACTGGGTGCCGCCGTTTTTGGGGGAGATACGTGATGAATCGCCCGGCGTGGAAGCGCCAAGCTGACAAGAAGGGGTGCGGTGCTGCACTATGTACCTGCCGTCCTGCGGACATGAAAAAGCCCGCTCGGTGGTGAATGGGTTCTCGTCGAACCAGAACTCGCTCCGGGTTCCGGAGCCTTAGCTCGAAGCGCCAACTTCGAGCCGTGGTACGAGGCCGCGCACGGTGCGCCAACACCAGCGGCCAGGCGGTAGAGGAGAAGCCCCCGCCAAGGGGCTCAGGACCTCCCGCCGGGAAGCGCTACATCATCCGATCTCGCTCTCTGGGTGCGGTCTGCGCCGGACCAGGCGCAGAAGTGTGAGTGCGCGTTGCGCGGCATCCTGGTCGACGGCACAGCAGTTGCTCGTCGACATCGCGGACCTTTACCAGCGCTGACGCATCTGCCTGGTAGCTGAGCTCAAGGTCTCCGTTGCAGGCGGCGACGGACGCGCCGTACGCGTAGCCCGACCCCGTGACGGCGGTGTGGACGACCACGTTGGGGCGGTAGCTCCAGTCGGATCGGCCCTCGCCGTTGTTCGACCCCGCGAGGGCATCCCCGTTCAGCGTCAGGACGCGGCGAGGCTCATTTGCGGTGGCGGGGTGGTAGTCGGCAGGGCGCGTCTGCTGGTGCAGGCGGATCTCGTCGTGGTAGGCGCCCACCTCGATGGAGGGCGGCCGCCGGGTCATGCGACTGCTGGGGTAGTGGTGACAGGTCCCCGCTCGCGCGCCGGTGTGATCTTCACGGCGGTGGCTGGGGTTTGCCTGTCTGATAGCCCGGAACTCCGGGTACTCTCTGCCATGTCGGCACCTTCATATCGTCGCAAGCGGTTGGGTGTCGGCAGGTCCCGCGCCTTGGTGTTACCAGCACCAGGCCCGCCACCCCTGAGGGTGGCAGCGGGGCCTTCCAACTTTTCAGGCCCGCGCCCTCCGACCCCCATCCCTGAGGGTGCGTCTGGCGCTAGGCGAAGCCTACCGGTTGTGCACCGCATTGTCCCGCGCCCTTCCCCATGCGTCTCAAGTCGGATAAACCACACGCCCAACCTCACCCCTCACGCCCTGACCCGCCGTCAACCTCGCCGCGCCCGGCACGCGTCGGCGCCACCGTCCGCAGCGACCGGCCCACCTGCCCCGCCATCGCGTTGAACCCCGCCCGCGCCAACTTGTCCTGCACCCGCGCCAAATCCTCACCATGAAACTGCGGCCGCACCGACAAACGGCCCGCATGAAACCCGATCGCCAACAGCCGGTCGATCAGCTCCTGACGCATCTCCGGATCCATCTCCGGCAACAGGCCAGCCACCAGGGCCCGCGGCGACCCCACCGACGCCAACTGTCCGTAGGCAATCAGGCCCGCGATGAAGTCCCCGGACGACGCGGCCATCACCGCCCCCGACATATCCGCAGCATGCACCGCCTCATCGAACGCCGGGGCGGGCGTGGAGCCGTTGACGGGGGTGTGGGGGGTGTGAGGGGTGGAACGGGTGGTCATGCCGCTGCCTCCATGGCGCTAGCAGGGTTGGGGAACAGGTCGTGCACGTCGGCCAGATCGGACAGTTCGGCTTCCCAGAGGGCCAACTGGCCGGCGACATCGGTGAACCGGTCACGGCGCGGCGACTGAAGGCGCAGCGGGCCACCGGCGGGCTCGAGATGCGCCTCAGCCTGGGCGTGGTCGTCCAGGCTGTCCTGGAACTCCTCGCGAGGCTCGGCCTTGCACTCAGGCGGAATCGCGGGCACAGTCCCGTCATCCGGCACCACCGTGTCGCCGTCGACCAGGCCCCGCTCGGCGGCAGCAGCCAGCAACTCGCCCCGGGACGCCGTACGCGGCAGGCACAACCCGGTCACCAGCGTCGACCGCTGCCAGTTCGCCGTCCGCACATCCACACCAGCAGCCGCCGCAACCTCATACGGATCCGTGTGCGCCGCCAGACCAGCCAGCACCGCCAGCTTCTGCTTCGTCCGAAGCTTCCGGTCCTCCTCCTCCGCCACCACCTTGTGCCGCTCACTGATGAACACCCGATGCCGCGCAAGCCCCTTCCGCCCGCCATGGAACCCCTCCGGCTCCGCCAACTTCCCCTCCGACGTCACCGAGGTCGCGTACGCGTCACACAGCACCATCACCGGACAGTTCAGGCACACTTCCTCCGCCGCAGCCTCACGCGCCAAACGCTCCGCCTGCGGCTCCTGACCGTCCATGTCCGGGCCGTGGTGCGCGTCCAACGACAACTCCGGATTCCCCGCCATGCGAGTCGGGTCATCGGGGTCGGGAGCACAGCCCCGGTAGCGGTAGAAACGGTGCTCGGTGAGATTCCTGTACGCGGTCTTCAGATCGGTCCCGGTCACGCGGGCCCCCCTTCCGTCTGCGGGTCAACATCCGGGTCAATGTCGGTCGAGTGAGTAGCGAGGGCGTAGTCCAGAACCAGGTCGGCTTGCGCCAACACATGGCGTCGCTGCCGGTCCTCGGCCAGCAGCCCGTCGATACGGGTCTGGAACGCCGCCAGGTCACGGTGCAAGCAAGCGGCCGTGAGACGAGACGCGGCGCGCTCCCTGGTGAGAGCGCGCCGCACAGTGCGGTGCCGGTGCGCGATCGCGCCGGCGGTCAGAACAGCCGCGGTGAAGACCGCGGCGGTGGCTATCGGACGTAGACGTACAGGCACGGCCTTCACCTCCATACGGGAAGGGCGGACAACGGTTGGTTCGGTCAGTGGTTGGCGTGGCCCCGGGTCGGCTCCTCGTACAAGCCGCCCACCCGCCCCAGCTCCGCGGCCACAATCCGCTCCGCATGCCGGGCCACGTGCTGCTCCCGCACCAGGCGGGCCTCCAACTCCAGACGACGCTGATACACCGGGTTCATCTCGGCCGGCCGAGAGCCGTGACGGCGCCGCCGCACAGACTTGATGTGCAAGCACAACGCGTAGAAGGCGGCGGCGTACATGACGAGCCCGGCGGCCACCGCGATGATCCAGTCAGACAGGGAAGCGAGCATGCTGAAGCTCCGTTCGGCTCGAGCCGGAAAGGGTGTGGAACAGGAAGCCCGATGGGCGGGCGAAGGTCAGGCGGCGAGCGTGTACGGCTCGAGGTCCTCGCCTGTGATCAATTCGGCGACCATGGCGCCCAGGTCGCGAGAAGCGTTCGGGGTCACGGCCATACCGACCAGGGACGCCAGCTGCTTCTGCTGCTCCCGCCAGTCCTCAGCGGTCGCGATCAGCTTGTACTCCTTCGGGAAGGCCATGGCGACCTTCCGCTCCTCGACCGACAGCATCCGGGCATACCGATCCCGGACGTCCCCGGCGTCCCCATGCACCCACAGGTGGTGGTTGCCGCCCGCGGTGATCGTCGACAACGGTTCCGTCAGCGCCCGGTGCGTGGACCCGCCACCGCGCAGCTCTGCGATGAACGGCGCCCCGCTGTAGACGCGGTGCCCGTCCTCCACCTTGCGGCGCGTGTTCGGCTGGAACCGGTCACCTATCAGCCGGCCCCGCTGAGTGTGGTCGATGACCGACGATCCCGGACGCAGTCCGATCGGAAGCAGCGGCATCGCCGCGCACCGGTGGTCCGGGCAACGCCACACGTACTGGGCGCCATGCTTGCCCCACGGCTTGTGCGGCGAGCACGTATCCGTCCACTTGAACGCCTGCATCGCCTGCACCACGCCGTGCCGCTCACACCGCACCAGCGGACGCGTCCACTTGTCGAAGTTCGGATCCCGGCCCAGCACCTCATGCCAGAACACCACGTACATCCGATCCCGGAACGTCGCCGCCGCAGGCCCGTATGCGGCCAGGTGAGCAGAGTTCAGATACAGGATGCGGTGCTTGTAGCCCCACACCTGCATCTGCGCCAGCCACACGTCGAACGCGGCCCCACGGTTGTGCTTCGGACCCCACCAGCGGGCCTCCGGTACGTTCTCCACCACGATCGCCAGATACTGGTGGTGCTCGGCGAACCGCGGTACACAGTGCATCGTGGCCCGGGACCGGATAGCCGTCTCGTCCTGTCCCGTCGTGGAGAACAGACCATCGACGAACTCGCCGTGCCCGCGAACCTTGCCCTGCGCCACCGTCTGATACGTGCACTCCGGCGACGACCACAACGCGTGCGTACGCGGCCAGTCGGCCGGCACAGTCTGGGACAGATCCGCGCACCGCACGTCGACGTTGGGGTGGTTGGCCCGGTAGGTGGCGACCGCGTGCTGGGCGTGGTTCCCGGCCGTCACGATCACACTGCCGGGAACCTTCTTCACGCCGTCCGCGGCACCGCCGCCACCAGAGAAGTGATCGGACCACGTCACTGAGTAGCTCACCGGTGGCCTGCCTTCCAGCAGTCGGGGCAGATGTCACGGCCACCGGGCCGGACGTGCCAGCCGTCCGGGCGGCGAATCCGACGGACGTCAGTAACCGTGCGGGCGGCCGGGGAGTGGGTCGCGGCGTAGCACCCCGGGCCGTCGCAGTCGACTGCCGGGGTCAGGGAGGCCGTCACGCGGCGTTCCTCTCCGTGTCGCCGCCCTGCGCGGCCCGCTCCTTCAACTGCTTGATCCGAATCTCCAACACATCCTGGATGTGCAGGTGATCCCCCTCGAACGGCACAACCGGGTTGATGCCCTTCTGCTTCGCCTCAGCCAGCGCCATCTCCGTGGCCCCAACGTGGTTCCAGCCGTTGCGCACCCGCTCCTGGAAGGCGTCCAGATCGGCCGCCTGCGCACCGCCCTGGTCGGCGCGCCCAGGCGGTGCAGTCTGCTTGGCCTCGTCGTCCCGGCCGCCCTGCTCCAGCGACGCCCCACCCGATTCGACGATCTCCAGGTCCGAGCTGGTCCACAGATCCAGCGCCATCCCGAACCGCATACCCGCGTTACGGATCGCGTCGCCGATCGTCTCCTTGATGGCGTCCCCGCCCGTCTTGTCACCGGCGTGCCCGTACCCGAGCCGCGTCATCCCGCACACCGTCAGCCGGATCCACAGCCCCTTGTAGCCGTCGGCCTGCGGCAGGCCCCGCTCATCCAGCGACAGCGGCTCGTAGCCCCAGAACGGGTCCACGTTCAACAGTCGGTTCGTGGCCTCCGCGTGCCCGACGTACGCCAGGTCGATGTGGCCGCCGTTCGGCATCTTCTGCTTGCACTTCCCGCACTTGCTGGTCGGGTGCTGCTGGCAGCCGTTCCAGCCGGCGCTCTTGCACGCACGGCACCACACGCGCGGCAGGTACCGGATCTCCTCCGGCTTGAACGGCTCCCGCAGCTTGTGCAGGGCCTCGATCTGCTCGGCCCGCGTGTACCCGAAGGTGTTCGCCGGGCGGTCGGCCTGGTTTTGGGTGTGCGAGGTCAGACCCTCCGCCGTGCTGCTGGCGGGGGCCTCGGTGCCCTGAGGCATGAGGTCTCCAATGGGGTTGTACGAAAGGGTGCGGCGGCCTGGCCCGGTTGTCGGTGTCCAGGGCCAGGCGCCCGCTACCCGAGGTGCCTAGTCGGCGGCCGGCTTCTTCGCCTTCTGGATCGCGGCCAGCTCGTTCCTCAGCTCGTACCGCAGAAACGCCAGCGCGGTACCGCCCTCCGTCACCCGGTAGCCCAGCCCCTCCGCAAGCCGCGAGAAGTTGTCGCGCAACTGCTGCCGGACCGCGTCCTCCACGGTCACGTTCAGCACCACACGGGCATCGCTCGGGTCGTGACGGCCGGCCCGGGTCGTCTTCGGCGGCATCCACTCGCCCGCCAGCACCTTCCGGAAGCCCTCCGTCACCAGGCTGGACAGCGTGCGCCGCTTCATGTCCGCAGCCTTCGTCAGCGCATCGCGCTCACTGGCCCGGGTCGTCAGCGGCAGGTTCGTCGTGAACGCGCCCTCGTCCTCCCGGAGCTGGGTCCAGCCGCCCGGCTGAAGGATCGAGTCCACCGCCGCAACGGCGATGACGGCCTTCACGCTGTCACCGGGGCTGAGTTCCTTCCCGTCGGCGACCTTGCGCAGCAGCGAAGAGGCCAGTTCCAGCTCGGTCCGGCGAGTGCGAGACACGCGGGGTCCTTTCGGCGGGCGCCGTTCGGACCGGGGCCGGCCAGGCGGGCGCGTGGGGGCGTTGCCCACCAGTGTCCTCCAATCAGCATTGCCTCGCCATGCCGGGTGGCTGTGGCGGCCGGAACGGTGTCCCGGCAAGAACGACAGTACAGCTTTGGGCATTGTCTTGCAATGCTTTCTGGTCTACAGTGGAACCACCGCACCACACCGAGGGGGCCCCGATGAACGCCAAGCAGCGCGCACTCCGCAACCGCACCCGCGAACAGCGCACCCTGCGCCACGCGCACAAGGCCATCGCCACCGGCACCCCGCAGACCGCCCGCACCCACCTCGTAGCCGCCGGCCTCGACGACACCACCGCCAAGCGCTACGCCGGAGCCTTCTCCCGCGGCGCCACCGCCGACGTCACCACCGAAGCGACGATCAAGCTCAAGGGCCGCACTCGGAAGGCCGTCCCGGTCAAGCTCTACAGTGCGACCACGTTCACCGCCCGCCTCCTGGTGTACCGCCCCAAGGACCTCACCGCCGCCGCCCGCTTCGAGCAGGCCGCCCACCGCCTCGCCGCCTAGGGAGCCCACATGCACCGCATCGCCATCGTTCGTAAGGGCCAGCAGCCCGAGCGTCGTATCGGCAACGCCCAGGACATCGAGGACGCCGTCTACGAAGTCCTGAGCACCGAGAAGGCCGCCACCACCGAGAACGACCTCGTGGCGATCCGAGGCCTCATCGGCCAGGCCGTGGCCATGTGCGAGACCGAGGGCTTCGCCGCGCTCAAGTTTGGCAACTCGGCTGTGACAATCCGACCTGCGCCGCCACAGCCGGAGGACGACCCTGCCAACTGACCCCGGACACGAAGAAGGCCACCGCCCCACACCGGGGTTGGTGGCCGTTCATACTGATCGCGTAGCCGCATCCTAACGCGCGATCCGGTCAGCACACCAGCCCCATTCGGGAGCACACTCAACGTATGGCCCGTCACCAGCAGGAAGCCCTCACCGACGCCCCTCCGGGCCTGCGCCGGCGAGTGTGGTGCCGGGGAGTCGGCTGCCACCACCAGCTGTACACCGCAGAATCAAGACGCCGCGGATTCGGGCCGACCTGCGATCCCGACTACCGCACCCCCGACCCCGACCACCACGTCGACCAGGACGCCATACCCGGCCTGGAAGTAGAGGAGCAGCGTGAACGCCACCCGTGACTGGAGCTGGGTCAGGCACTGGTCCGACCTGCTCAACCACGACGAGGTGTGGTGCAACGCCGAGGGCGAGATTCTGCGCCTGGACGATATGGACCCCGGATACTGCGGTCGCGTGTACGCGTTCTGCATGCGGCAGGCAGAGGAGATCTACGAGCTGATCGGGATGCGGGCGCTGGCTGGCACCGAGCACCTCGGCGAGCAGGCCGGCATCGACTTCGACCGGGCCTTCGACGACTTCCTTAGCGTGGAGAGCCCCGCCGCGTGGCTGGCGCAGGCCCCGCTGCTCGTCGCCCTCAAGTACCGGTCCGAGGGGCTGCCAGCCCGGCCGACTGTCTGTCACTGCGGTTATCCGTTCCAGGACGACAGCGGCCTGTGGGATCACAGCGCCTGCTATCCGGGGATCATCGTCGACTGACGCGCCCGGGGGAAGCCTCCCCAGCGCGCTGCCGCATTCCGTCGTAGCGTTCTGGTACAGGCTCCGGCACCCCCGGAACAGCCACCCCCGCCCCCTCCCACCTGCACAATTCCAAAACTTCGGCAGCCCACCCTCCAACCCGCACCCGCGCGACCCCACCCCTCGCGTTCCCCGGACTTGCACCACCGACAGCACCCGGGCCGAGGCAGCTCCGAAGTTTTGGAATCGATCACACGCGGGTTTTCGGGCAGGATAGAGGGCATGGACCCCGTGGACCTGCTCAACGACTGGCTCGCGACGAGCGCGCTGCGTCCTTCCACGCGCGCCGAATACCACCGCGAAGTCACCAGCTTCCTGGACTGGTGCGCCCTCGAGCAGAACCCCCAAACCGGCCGGCCCCGCCGGCCCGTCGACCCCATCACCGCACGCCCGGCCGACATCGCCGCCTGGTCCTACGACACCCACCTCCACCACCACCTCGGCGAGATGGCCTTCAACGGCCCGGACGCACTCGCCCACCTCGCCCACCACTACCCCGAGGTGGCCCGCTCCCACGACCGCCGCGTCACCGCCCTCACCGGCTACTACGACGCCGCCGTCACCCGCCGCCTGATCACCCTCCCCCCGGACCTGAAAATCCTGCGCTCCGGGGTGCCCAGACCAGCCGGGGCGAAAAACCGGCTCACCCCCCGCGAACGCGCCGTCCTCCTCGCCTGCACCGGCGCCTGGGGCCCCACCCGCTCCAAACACTGGCAACGCGACCAGCTATGCGTCTTCCTCCTCCTGGAAGGCCTCCGCCCGGCCCAGGTCGTCCGCATCGACCGCCGCCACCTCTACCCCCAGCCCGACGGATCCTTCGACGTCCGCGCCCCCGACGAACACGAAAGCCTCGGCCACAAGTTCACCCTCGACCCGCTCACCGGCGCCGCCCTCAAGGCATACCTGGCCGTACGACCCGAACCGGTGGACCCGGACGAGCACGCGCTGATCCTCTCCAGCCGCCGCACCGCGACGTTCTCACGCTGGCCCAACAAACTCATCGGGCAGATCGCCGCCACCCACCCGATGCTGGTCGACCGCGACCCCACGCTGCCCCCGGAAGAACGGGAGATGCCTATCACCGCGGACGCCGTCGCCCACACCGGCCTGTGGGACCACCCCGCACCCCAGGGTGGCTAGTCGGCGGCCCTGCGGCGCTCCTGGACCTTCAGCCACGGGTTCTCCGCCCGGGACTGCGCCCGGTCCAGGTACTCCCGCTTCACCACCGCGGAGCCCACCGCCCACCGGCCCTGCTTGGTCGGGTCGCCGCCGGCGTCCGCGATGGCCTGAGCCCCGCCGCGGCGCAGCCCGTGCGCGGTGACCTCCTGCCAGTTGGCCAGACCGGCGGCGTAGGCGCGGCTGCGGACCCAGTCGTTGATGGCGTCGCCGGAGACGTGGTCGCCGCGCACGCGGGCGGTGGCCCGGTTCTGGAGGGTCCCGGCGGAGGTGAGGGCGCGGAAGAACGCGCCGTCGCGGACGCCGAGGCGGTGCAGCATGCCGAACCAGGCCCGGGTCGCGTCGACCGGGCACAGGAGGGGTTCGGCAGGGTCGGCGGGGATGTGGGTGGGCTCTCCGTCTCCGTCCTGGTGGGTCTTGTCGAAGCGGATGTCCAGCGTCACGAAGTCGTCGTCGACGTCGACGTCCGCACAGAGCAGATCGGCGAGTTCGATGCGCCGGTTCAGGGCTCCCCGGCCGAGGAGGAGGGCGGCGCGGTCGCGGATGCCGATGGGGTGCCGGAGGTCGCAGGAGGCGACCATGGCGCGGAACATGGCGTCGGTGATGGCCGGGGCCTTCTTCACCCGGTTCCGGCGGCCCCACTCCTTGGCGTACTCGTTGATGAGGCCGTTGACGACCTTCGTGCCGGGCTTGGCGTCCTCGGGCTGCCAGGAGCGGATCGTGGCCTTGTGGGTCCGGATGGTGTTCGGGGCGTAGCCGCGTGCGATCAGGGAGGCGATGTACTCGACGTACGTGGCGGTGGTGCAGGGCCGGGCGACGCGACCCATCTCCGCGCACCAGCGCTCGAACATGCCGCGTTGGGAACGGTAGTTGCGGTCGGTGTTCTTTGGCGCCGCAGCCTCGTCCATGCGGCGCGCGGTGTCCTCGGAGACATAGAAGTCGCGCTCGGTGTACTGCGGCCGTTCGGTGGCGGGGAGTTCGCCGGGGCGGAGGATGGTGTGCCGGTCGACGGCCGGGCGCGCTGGCGCAGCCGGTTGGGCGAGCGCGGGGAGGTGCTCGTCATCCACCAGCTCGGCGTCGACCACCTCCCCGTCGGCATCAAACTCCGAGTTCATCGCGGAATGCACGGGCTCGGTCCTGGCGGGCCTGCACCTCGGCCTTCACTGCCTCGTCCTTGATCCGGTCGATCGGGTGAAGCAACTTGCCCGCCCGGTATGACTGGGAGAACGCAACAGCGGCGGTGGCGACCTTCTGGCCGTCCAGGTCAGTTCCGGTGAAGCGGAGGAATGGTTCCCCGCCATCGGTGGCTTCCTCGGTCTCCTGCATGCGGCGCTCGAACCGCTCTAGGTACCGGCGCACTTCGGCGGCCTTCTCCCAGGCGTAGCGGATGTTGCCGTCCTCGATGGCTCCGGCCAGTCGTCCGAAGAGGTCGATGGCTCCGGCGTACTCCTCGGCTAGGTTGTTCTCGGGCGTGCTTCCGCCGAGGAGCTCGTACAGGTCGCTCACGCTGATCCCCTCTCAGGCCCGCTCAGGGTAAGCAGGCGCGCATAAGGGAAATTATACGGGGGTGATCACTCGAAGATCCCTCTGCCACGCTGGTACGCTCTCACGCAGAGTTGGCCGACCGTCCTAGGCGTCGGTGCAACAAGAGAAGCCCGACGCGGTCGCGCGTGCCGGGTGGATCCCCCGCCCTCGGCGCGACCCGGGGGCGGGTTTTTCCGCTCTGGCCTCTTAAGTCCAGCGGTCCTCACGAGCGGAGCGGAACAGGGCGCGCAGGGCTTCCCGCTGTTCCGGCTTCAGCGGCGGCGCTGCGGCGACGTGGCGGCGGACGGCAGCAACAGCGTTGGGACCGAGTCGGCGCTCAGCCTCTGCACGGGAGAACACGCTTGGCCAACGAGGGCGCCACCGGGTCGGTCACCACAGGCGTTCCTGGGTCGACCGATGGAACATTAAAACGAGCCAGCAGCGCAGTTCCCCCTGCCGCGCCGAAGCGTCACGGACTCCGTTCGATCTGTTCGATTCTTCGCTCAGAACGATTCTGCGGTGGACCTCGTATCTCGGCTGATCCGAGTTCGCGGCCTCATGGCGGTCCACGTAGGCTGCACGCGTCGGGGCCGCACCCAGTTCGGATGGGTGCGGCCCCGATCTGGCAAACGGACGGACTACTCGGCCGCCTGCTGGTGGCGTTCTACATACTCTGCCATGGCGCGCAGACGAGCCGGATCTTCCCGTGCCTTACCGATGGCGTGGTTGCACCACTCGCACAGCAAGTCCCTTATGGCGCCGGTCTGATGGTTGTGGTCTACGTGCAGTCGCTTCTTGGTGGGTTCGTCACGGCAGATTGCGCATCGCCCGCCCTGCGCCTGAAGGCGCGCCTCGTACTCTTCGAACGTCATGCCGTAGTTCCGCTTCAGGCACTGCGCGTAGGAACGGTCAGCCCCGTTCCTCTTCGCGTAGTGTTCCCTTCCCGCCACCTTGGCGCACGAGGCGCAGAAGTACCGCGACGGCTGGGTGAACTTCTCGATTGGCAGCACCTCCCGGCACCCCCCGCACAGTTTGCTGGTCAGCCCCTCTGCGGCCCGCTGACGGTTGAGCCGGTGCTGCCGACCTCGACATCGCTTGGAGCAGTACCGCTCCGTTTCCTTGAGGCCCGGTACGGCAGCCAGATCCACCTCGCACTCTTCGTACCCGCAGCGTCTCGCCAGTTCCGGTGTCAGCGCTTCCTGCAATTGACTCCTCCAGTTCTGTAAGGTTCTCTAGATTCTAACAGACTGATAGAGTCGCCGTATGGAACAGATGACAGCGGAAGAAGCTCGCCGACAGTTCGCGGACCTGCTCAACCGGGTCGGATTCAAGGGCGAACAGATCCTGATCACCAGGCATGGCAAGCCCATCGCCAAGCTGGTCCCTGTGACTGGCGACGAGACCACCGAGAAGTGAGGAGCACGACCATGGAATCCGACATCGCCAGGACAGCCGGACCCGTTGCCCTCGGTCTGGGCGCGTTTGCCGCGATCGTCCTGACCGACGGCACCCAAGACTTGAGCTGGGTTCGCTTTCTGATCGCCACCCTGGCGTTCTGGGCCGTCACCGGCGCGGGCGTGCTCGCCATCCGCTACTGGGACGGGGACTGACCGCCCATGCTGGCAAACACGCTCAGTGTCCTGGCCATCGCGATCAGCGTCACCACGCTGCTGCTCGCACGCCGGGGCTACCGGCGGGAGAAGGCGCGGCTGGCCGCGTTGAAGGCCCGCCACCCGCACCTTGCCGACCGCGCCACCGAGAAGTGAGGACACCGACCATGGCCGACGTTGGAACCGACCTCTGGAACGTGCAGAGGTTCGATCAGACGCTGTGCGTCTACACCACCCTCGAAGCGGCCAAGGACCACGGGGCGCACATCATCCACGCCCACTACCAGGACGCCATGGACCGCCGCCGGGTCCCCGCATCCCACCGGGCCATCGACTGGCGTGTGCACTGCTGCGGTCATCTGTACGGCCCCGGCAGCTTCGACCACACCGCCTACCCCGACACGCACGCAGACGGATGCCCGAGGCCGGAGTCCCGCGTGCTGGTCCTGCGCCCCTTCTGGGTTGCCAGTGGGAAGGCGGCGAGCACCGGCCACGTCAGCACCGACTGGGAGATCTGGCAGGGAACGGCCTACGCCCAGTTCGACCCGAGCATCACCGTATAGGCGAGAAGTGAGGACACCGACCATGAGTGCTGCCATTCTTTCCGAGGCCGAGGCCATGGAGCTCCAAGCCCGTGAAATGCTCGCCGTCCTGCACCACTGCACGACCTGGGACGAGCGCATGCGCGCCGAGGACCGGATCGAGGAACTTCGCGAGGGCGCCGCCAGCATCAAGACCCGCATTGAGTCCAGCCGCGAACACATCCGGAACTACTACGGCCTCGACCTGAGGGTGGGGCTGGGCATCAAGCACGAAGGGCGCCCCGGAGTGATCGTGGGCTTTGCTGGCCAGTACGTTGAGGTGCGACTGGACGGCGACGATCACACAACGACGTGCCACGCCACCTCGGAGATGGAGTATCCGCAGGGCACCCACATTGGGCCTGGCCCTGACGAGCGGTTCGCTCACCTCGTTGAGGTGAACACCGCCTGACCACCCACACGACGGCGCCCCGGCTGAGGAAAGCAGCCGGGGCGCCGCTGTGTCCGCACCCTACTTGTTCTGCGCGGCCCGTACAGGGGCGAGGCAGAGCGAACAGAGAGGGCAGCCGCCGGACCCGTACCGGTGCGTGGGCGGGCACGTCGGGGCAGGCGGCTTGGGTCTATCGGCGGCGAGCATGCCCACATCGTACATACGCGCGAGCCCGCCCCGGACCGGTCACGCGCCCACCGCCACCCACGGCCCGGCAATATCCGACCCCGTGTTCGACGCCGGAGTCAGCGGCGACGGCAGCGACGTCCGACCGGTGCCGTTCTTCGCGAACCGGTACGCCGACGCAGACAGCCCCAGGTTCGCCGCCGTGTCCACGCCCGTCCACCCAGACGCGCGGGTCAACGTCGGCGTCACCGACGCGTTGAACAACAACCCCACCCAGTAGAACTGCCCCGCCGACAAGGCCGTGGCCGAGATCGTGGTCGGTTTCAGCGTGGCCGAGGAGAACGATGCGTCCACGTTCGCCGACGCCAGCAGCGTGCCGCTGGAGTTGTACAAGCCCGCCCAGTTCTGGTTCGTTGTGGCCCCGGAGCCGGTGCTCGCCACCCACCAGTAGAGCTTGGTGACGGTGATGTTCGCGGCGATGTCGACCCGGGTCAGGTACAGCGTGCCAGCGGTCAACTGGGTCGAGTTGACGGCCAGTGCCGGGTCGTAGCACCAGGCGGCCGATCCGTGGATGGCCGGAGTGTCCATGCCCAGCGCGCTGCCGCTGACGGCCAGGTTGCCGCTGACGGTGCCACCCGTGGACGGTAGGGCCCCGGTGATCCGCGCGTCGTCACCTGCGGCCACCGTACCCGCGGCCGTGCCTACTGGGAGCAGGGCAGCGATACCGCCGGACGTTCCCCGGGTCTTGAGGACGCCTCCCTCCGCGTAGGCGTACACGCCCGCGGCCGGGTTGCTGGCAGGGGCCGTGCTGTCGACGAGTTCGACGGGGGCGGTGTAGTGGCCGCCGGACAGGTAGGCGGTTCCCTGCTCGATCGCTGCGACCCTGTTGAGGCAGTCGTTGAGGAAGCCGTCGATCGAAGTGACCGTGCTGGTCAGGTTGTTGACCGTGCCGTCGAGTGCCGTGAGCCCCGAGGTCAGGGCGAACTTCCCGTCAGCCCATGACCGGTCGCCGTGCGGGTCGGTCGCCTCCGTGTGGGTGGTGACGGCGGTGGTGGCGGTACCTGTCGGGTCGGCGCCGATGCTGCCCGGGCTGATCGGGTCGGTGCCGCCGGAGGCGTGGCTGGCCGCGTGCGTGGTGGGGGTGCGGGAGTTGGTGGTGGTCGGGTCGGTGGACTTCAGGGCGATCGTGTCCCCGGCACCGGCGGCCCCGAGTGGTGGCTGCGGGCCGGTCGGGCCTTGAGGTCCCACGTCGCCCGTGTCGCCCTTCGGGCCGGTCGCCCCGGCGGCGCCCGCCGGACCTGCTGGTCCCGGGTCGCCCTGCGGTCCCGTCGGGCCGGTCGCGCCCGCCGGACCGGGGTCACCTTGCGGGCCCGTCGGACCCGTGGCGCCGGCGGGCCCCTGGGGGCCAGTCTGCCCGGCCAGGTACACGACGGTGGACTGCCCGGTCAGCGTGCCGGACAGGTCCGCGCGGAGGTCACCCAACCAGTACGGGCCACCGGTGTCCGGTACTGATACGTATGTCATGTTCGGGGTGCCGTCGAGGGCGCGGCCTTCCATCACCGCCCACAGCGTGTCCCCCGCGGGCGACTCGATGCCGGCGTTCGGCACCAAGTCCACCGTCCAGTCCCCGTCCGTGTCTGGGGTGATCCGGCGGGGCTGCACGATCTCGCCCTGCTGCCCGGCCACGTAGCCGACCGCGGGTTTCCCAGTCACGTCGATGAGCGTGGCTGTGACCTCCACGCGCTGCGGGTTGGAGGTCCCGATCAGCTTCCCGTTCACCGTGGTCATGAGGCCGGACTCCAGTTCAGTGCAGGCGGTCTTGCTTGGGGTCGTCGCCCTCACCCATCGCGGTAGCACCACGATGCTGGGCGGTGAGGACCATGTGAGTGCGCTGGACGACCAGACCAGCAATCACCAGCAGAAGCAGGGTGCGCGCCGACCGGAGCACCGCTGTCGCCGGCCCTTCCGGCCAGAACGTGACCAGCACCGTGTACAGGGCCAGGGCCCCTATGGCGATCGTGAAGAGCATGACGTGGCGGCCCACCGCAGTGGACCGCCACGGCGCGTGCCGGTGATAGACGACTGCGAACGTGACACAGCACAGGGCGACCAGGCCCGATGCTGCTGTGTTGGCGAGCTGCGCCCAGTCCATCAGTGACGGCCTCCCTCCAAAGCGGCGCGGAAGATCTCCGCGAAGTGGTTTCGCTCTCGCTCGCTCGCGAGACGAGCGGCGACTTTGGAAACGTCCGGCCGGCGGTCTTCTGCCTCCTGCCGGGCGGCACGGGCCCGGGACAGTGCCTTGTCGGCGGCCCTCTGTCCCGGTGTCTCCGTACGGCTCGGGGCGGGCTTAGGACGGCGGCGCAGCAACCGTCTGATCCATCGCATCCCCGGGCACCTCCCCCCGTAGTGAGCGCAGCACGTGATCGGCGGTGCGGGACAACTCCAGCAGCTCACCGACCTGTGACTGTGCTTCGACGCGTGCGGCTTCGCTCTCCCGGTGCGCGTCCCGCCACGTGTCCCGTTCAGCCAGGACTTCGGCTATGCGGGCGTCACGGTCGGCGCGTACGTCCTCGAGGACGGATCGGGGAACGAGCTTGCCGAGCAGGATGAGCAGCACGACGAGGGTGACGAGGGCCGCGGCGCCGCCTTGTGCGACGTTCACGCCCAGCAACTCGTTCACCGCTGCTCCTTGGTGGTGTGGGGGGTGGGGCACGTCAGTGCCACTGCCAGTTGGTTACTGACGTGCCGGCGGCTCATCGCTCAGACCACTGTCGGCTTGGGCGGAATAGCCGGGACGGGAGCGGTCACCTGGGTGCGGTCGTAGGCGCCGAGCGCCATGGACACGAACGACAGCACGACGGCCTGCGTGGCCACGTCCCAGTGCAAGCCAAGGCCGACCGCGAGAGCGATGACGGCCTGGACGAGGCCGAGGATCGCGGCGACGACGCCGTCGTTCGCGATCCAGGCGACGAGCAGGCCCATCGCGGCGGCCGCGACGGCGTTGACCCAGGCCTGGGTGTTCTGGTCGACGTCCATGACGAACGCGGAGAAGAGCTTCACGGCGACGGCGAACAGCGCCAGCCACGCGGCCGGTTCACGGCCGAGGATTCTTACCGGGGACACGGTGGTCTCCTTGCTGAGAAGGGAAGTGGAGCGGGGTGGGTCAGACGTTGGGGACGCGGAGCTTCGCCCACGAGGAAGGGCCGGGGATACCGTCGGCAGCGTCGCCGGTGTAGCCGAGACGCTTCTGCCAGCGCCGGTAAGACTCCTTGTCGGCGTTGGTCCAGTTCGGGCCCGGCCCGTTCTGGTAGACGGCGCAGCCTTCCTGGACGAGACGCCGTCCCATGGCGGTGATGATCGGGGAGGTGCGGCCGCCGTGGAAGAACGCGGCCCCGGGGAACGGCTCGTACAGGGGCGCGGCCGGCTTCTTCGCGGGAAGCTTCAGCTTCTGCCCGACGGCCAGGCCGTCCGGGTCCTTCAGGGTGTTCAGGGAGACCAGCTTGGCGACGGTCGTGGCGTGCGCCTTGGCGATGGCCGAGAGGGTGTCGCCCTGCTTCACCGTGTACGTGGACGTGCCGCTGGTGGAGGCGCCGTCGCTGGCCGTGGGCTCGCCGACGAGGGCCTTGGCGCGCTTCACGATCTCCGGAAGCTGCGCCACGATCTTCGAGCCCGGGCACTGCGTGTGCCCGCCCCAGGCGCTGCCGCCCATGGCGTGATAGCCGAGGCCGCGGTCCGACGGGCCGGACGCGAGCTTGAGGGGGACGTCGTACTGTTCGTGCGCCCACGCCAGGACCTGGGCGTTGCGGTCGAGTTGGGACTCGGTGAGCTTGTCGCCGCCCTTGCCCTCGTTCTCGACCGAGAGCCAGCTGCGGTTTCCGGCGGACTGGGCCCACGCCCTGTCGCTAGTGCTGACCCACTGGTAGAGGGCGCCGGACCGGCCGGTGCCGAAGTGGGAGGACGCCTGGGCGGCCGGGTTACGGAACCAGGCGTCGGTGCCGGCCAGGGTTCCGGCCATGATGTGCACGACCACACCGCGGACTTCGCTCTGCCCGTTCAGGGTGCGGTTGGGGACGGGGCGCCAGGTGGCGCCGGACATTCTGGCCATCAGGACGCCTCCTCTTCCCGCTGCTCGGCGGTCTCGGCGAGGTCGTCCGGGGCGGCCATACCGCTCACCTGGTCCTCGGGGGGCGTGTCTCCCTCGTGTACGGGGAGGTCCTGCGGTTCGGGGCTGCTGTCGGCTGCGCCCTCGGACGGAGCCTCTGCGCTGGGCTGAGGCTCGTCGGTGTCGGTGGTGCGGGATGCTCGGGCCATCGGGGTGTCAGTCCTTTCGCACGCCCCGGGAAAGCGGATGGTCGCGGGCCACTGTGGTGTGGCCGTCCCTCGGGGGCTGGCGCGGACTGGCGCCTCGGGCGGAGGGTCGCCCTTTCGGTCAGGCTACGGGCTGAAGGGACGCGTGTTCCCCCAGCCCGAGTCCAAGGCGTTTCAGGAGACTTCGGGCTGAGGGTCCATCTTCGTCGCCGTGAGGATCTCGGTGTCCTTCTGGCAGAGCCCGCACTGGACGCGGAGCTGCCCGGCGTTGGAGTACACCTCCGTCACGTCCCACACGCGTTCGTAGTTCGGGCAGGGCTGCGGGTCTCCCTGCCCCTGCTGGTTGGGCAGTGTCCGTGTGTTGCAGCGGACAGTGACGTCGTAGTAGGTGCCGGGCTCGATGGGCGTGGACATGGTGGATTCCCTTCCTAGGAGGCGATGACGAGGTACCAGATGTTGGTGTTCGTGGTGTTGGTGCGGTTGACCCAGATCGTCAGACCGGTATTGGTGACGCTGGTGGCGCTGCACTCGACGACCGTGCCGGGCGCAGCCGACTGGGCGGTGACGAACGCCCGGTGAACGGTGCCGGAGAGGTTCAGGCCGGACACCGTGACCGAGGTGGGGGTGTTCGCGACGGGGGTGATGGAGACGCTGCCGGTGGCCATGGCCTTGCCGGTCAGAACGCCGTCGATGTAGGTGTTGCCGTCCTTGTCGACGTAGAACTTGTCCAGGCCGTTCTGCCGCAGCCGCAGCAGGGTCCCGGTGTAGCCGGTGGGTGCCTCCACGTAGATGACGCTGCTGGAGGAGACGGGCGGCTGGATGATGAGCCGGGTCTGGTCGAAGACGGCCTGCTGGTTGGAGTCCAGCGACAGGGTGGCCACCAGGTCGGGTGTGAGGGCCGTGTTGACGTAGCCGATCTTGGCGTACGTGTCGGCGAGGTAGACGCGGCCGCCGATGTACGTGTTGTAGTCGGAGTCGCGGATTTTCTCGGCGACCCAGAAATCGTTCCCGAAGAACGTCCGCCATTTCATGTCCGTGAAGCCGTGCGAGGCGAACTGGCCGGAGTTCAGGCCCAGGTCGGCGGCTCCGGCGGTGTTCTCGGAGACGTTGATGACGGCTTCGGCGCTCTGGTTGTTGTTGGTCAACCTGAAGTTAGGGAAGGCGCTGTCGGGGTCCATGATGAGCTGGGCCCCGTTGGTGCCTTCCAGGGCCATTCCGTCTCCGGAGAGTTCCGCGACGGCGCGGCCGGTGGAGTCGTAGACGAGGATCTTGTTTCCGGCGGCTTCGTTGATGGTGACGCGCTGGCCGGTGGTGGCGGTCTGGAGGACACCGCCGGTGATGGTCTTGCCGGTGATGGCGTCTGCGGCCAGGGTGCTCGCGGTGACGGCTCCGTTGGCGATGTTCACCGCGTTCACGACGCCGGTCGGGACGGTCTCGAGGGTGACCTGGTCGACCTGCATGGTGCCGCCGGTGGCGCCCATCAGGAGGCGGACGATGGGCCGCACGTATCGGGCGTTGGTGTGGAGCTTTCCGGGTGCTTTGGGGTCGGGGCAGGCGGTGGTGGTGCCGGTCGCGGCGTTGCCCTGCACGTAGCCGGTGAGCGTCGTCCACGTCGTACCGACGGCGATGGTGACGTTGTTCGCCGTGATGAAGTGCTGGCCGGTGACGAAATTGTTCGCGCCCGTCGAGCTGACGCGGGTGGTGCCGTCGGCCGCGACACCGACCAGCCCCATGTACACGGTCGCCGTGCCCGCGGTGGGCGCCACGGTGGTGCGGACGCGGACGGTCACCTTGTACAGGGTGTCCGGGTCGTACGGCGTGTTCGTGACCCGCTCCAGGGTGACCGGGCCTGAGGCTTGGGCGAGGGTGCCGCCGGCGGCGGCGTCGGTGACGCCGGTGAGCCAGCTGGAGGTGCCGGAGTCGAAGGTCTGCGCCCACAGGGTGGCATCCCCCATGGCGTCGGTGATCTTCGCGGAGATCGACTGCCCGACCCCCACCGTCAGGCTGTTAGCGGAGACCGCACCGGCCGCTATCTTCCCGGCGATGATGGCGTTCGCCGCCACCTTGTCGGAGGTCACGGCGAGCGCGTCGAGTTTGGCGGTGGTCACCGAGCCTGCGGTGAGTTCCCGCGCGGTGATCGCATCGGCGGCCACCTTGCCCGCGGTGACCGCGTCCGTCGCGATCGCGGCCGCGGTGACGGATCCGGTGATGAGGTTGGTGGCGCCGACCGTGCCCGTGCGCAGCGCCTCCACGGTGAACGCCTCCACCTCCATCACCGCGGCGTTGTTCTTCCCGAAGTTCAGCCACATCGTCGGCCGCAGATAGCGGACGTCGAAGTGGCTGGTCCCGGGCACCCGCGGGTCCGTGTTCGGGCCGGCCGGTGCCGTCACACCGGATGCGGAGTGGCCCTGGATGTAGCCGATGTACGTCTTCCAGCCGTCCGCGACGGTGAGGGTGCCGCCGTTGGACGCGCAGTAGAAGTGGCTGCTGGTGGAGTTGGCGCCGGACCGGTTGACGAACGTGGTCTTGTCGTCGGCCATGCCGACCAGGCCGAGGTAGACGGTGGCCGGTCCGGAGGGGTCTTCGGCGGTGGCGCGGACACGGACCATGACCCGGTAGAGGGTGTCGGTGTCCTGCGGGATGAACGTGGTCCCGGCGAGCTGAACGGCGCCGGTGACGGTCATCTTCCCGCCGCCGGAGGGGGTGCCGGTGGCGTTCGGGTCCACGACCCAGGTGGCGCCGGCGGACGCGGACAGCTGGCCCCAGGCGCCGCCGTCGGTCATGTAGTCGGCGTACCGCTGCGTGGCGAGGTCGGCGAGCGGCCCGCCGAGCGTGTTGAGCAGGACGGCGCCGTTGGCGATTTTCGTGGCGGTGACGATCCCGTCGAGGATCTCGTCCGCAACCACGGGGGCGGGCCCGTACGGGCCGACCTGCGTGGACGGGGTGGAGGCGGTGCCGGAGGTGTTGCGGGCCACCAGCCGCACGTACACGGTGGTGTCGACGGACACGACGACGGTGGAGCCCTGCGCGGTCTCGATCGTGGTGGCCAGCGTGGCCGCGCTCGGGGTGAAGCCGGCCACGATGCTGGCGTGGACCTCCACGCGCTGCCAGTCCAGCGGGATGACCGCACCGGCGGCGAACAGGCCGTCCCAGGACACGGTGATCCCGCCGAGCACGGAGGCGACGATCGGATCGGAGGGGGCGGGCGGCGGCGGCCCGTTGACGATGTTCACGGCGGTGGTGCCGTCGCCCTGCTGACCGACAATGCCCCGCAGCGACCCGGCATCGTCACGGACCTCGATCGCCGCGTTTTCGATGCTGCCGCCGTGCGCGTAGCGCTGGCCGCGCCGCATCTTGGCGAGCTCCCGGCTCAGGCGGGCGATTTCCTCGGGAACGTTGGGCACGGGTCAGTCCTCCGGGGAGCCGTAGTGGAAGCTGTCGGCACGCCGCAGGGTGAGGACGGCCTGGTCGGGGTGTTCGGGCCGGTAGGAGTCGGCGGTGATCCGGGACCAGCCGGACCAGGACACCCACTGGTTGTTGACGGTGACGCGGACGTCGTCGCCGATCTGCCACGAAGAGATTGGGGCGTTGGGGTGGTCGCGGATGGTGATGGACTGCACGTCCCCGAGGACCTGAAGGCGGCGGCGTTCGGCGGTGGCGCGGCGGCCGAGGACGTCGGTTCCGTTGACGTCGGGGAGGGCGAGGACGGTCTCCATGCGGAGGCGTCCGTCGCGGTGCGGGTCGACGGCATACCGGGTGGCGGTGCCCTCACCGGAGCCGGTGCCGATCACGGTGTTGGCGAAGTCGTCGCCGGAGTACGTCACCGCGGGCGCTTCGACGATGTTCACGCCCGTCGAGAAGGAGATGTCGGTACGGCGGGTACCGAGCCTGGGGTAGCCGAGGGCGAGGCGCCGCAGGATGCTGCCGTTCGCCTGGAACGAGGACAGGTTCGTGTACTGGGGGGCGCCGTCCTCCGACACCAGATCGTCCATCAGTTCACCGAGGACGGGGGTCTCGTACCAGTAGGAGTGCCACGGCTCCGCCGGTGTGCCCGCCTTCGCGCTGGAGGTGGTGGCGTCCACGACCACGTCCAGGTCGCCGTCGGGCTGCTCCTGGGCGTAGGCCCAGATGGCGCGGATGATGACGCACGGATCCTGGAACACGTACGGGCCGCGGCCGCCGAGCTCGCCGTGGGTGTCATGCCGTTTCGTCAGATACGACGACCACCCGGCCGCCTCCAGCCGGAACTCGCCGTCCTCAGGCTCACACGACCAGATGAGGCCGCCCCACCGGAGGTAGCCGTCGGCTTCTGCGTAGATGAGGGCCTTGGCGGGCTGGAGGACGGACGCGTTCGCGGCCGCCCACCTCGGCACCAGAGTGGCGGAGAACGAGCCGGGGCCGTTGAGTTCGTTGCCGAACTCCACGTCGGACAGGGGCAGGGCAGGGTGCAGCACCTCGCCGGTAAGGGCGTCCTGGGTGAAGTACCGCCACCTGCCCACTACAGAGCGCCCTCGGTGAACTCGATGTCCACGTTGAAGGTGGTCGTCGCGTCGACACCGACTTTCCCGGCGTTGGCGGAGCGGGTGCGCATGCGGGACTTGAAGGACTGGGTGGTGCCGCGCATCGCGGCGCCGGTGGTGGTGGTCAGGTCGATCGTCTCGACCATCTGCACGGTGCCGCGCCGGGCGGAGGTGCCCTGGTTGTCGTCGATGCCCACCCACTGCGCGGCCTCGTACGAGCCGAGGAGGAATCGGAAGTTCGCCCACACGTTGCCGTCGGCGTACCGGAGTCCGCTGATCGTGTAGACGACCTTCGCGGATGCCGCCCACACGGGGATGGGGATGCTGGCCAGGGTCGGGCTGGGGAACGTTTGCCACGTCTCCGAGGTGCCGGAGATCTCCACCAGGGGGTCGGCGGCGTAGTACGGGTACAGGGTGCGTTCCCGGCGGGGGTTGGCGACCTTCCGCAGGTCCACGATCATCGAGTTCGTGATGGTCGCTGTCGATGACGGGATGTCGATACGCGCGAGCGGGATCGCCGAGTAGCCGGACGGGGCGGACGTTGCCGATGAGCTGACGTTGGTGATGACCTGGAAATAGGCGCAGTCTGACGGGTCGCGGGTGCCCTCGTACTCGGGGTCCTCCACCCTCAGCACGATCATGTCGGATCGTCCGGTGCCGCCGGTGGAGCCGACGTCCACGGTGTCGGTGCCGATGTTGTAGACGCTGTAGTGACCCTGGACCGTGGACACTTTCCCGGCGATGACCCCGGATCCGTCGGCGATCTGCACCCCGGCGCCCGGCGTGGACAGCGCCGTCACCTTCAGGTCGGAGGACTCGGTGATGCCCTGGTTTCCGCGCGCCAAGTCTTTGATCATCATGCGGAACATTTGCGCGGTGTGCTCGCCGCCGGTGACCGCGATCGGGGTGGGTTGCAAAGCCATTGGGGGCCTTCCTTCAGAGCGCCTTGTAGGCGGGCCACCAGGTGACGGCCAGCGTGGACGTGAGCGTGGGATCGGTCGCGTTCCAGCGGATCTCGTTCAATCCGGGGGTGAGCTGGAACTGGTCGATACGGCTGGTGGGGGCGAGGGGGGCGCCGCCGCCGTTCTCGCGGAGCACGGTGCGCCACCCGGGCCGGGTGTCGATCTCCACCCACTCCCCCGCCGCCAGCGTCGTCTGCACCGTGATCGAGCGCCCGGACGTGACGTGGTTGATCGTCGGGTTGGCGCACGGCCCGTTCACCCGCAGCACCGGCCACGTCGCCGCCGTCCCGGTGACCTGGAGGTAGCCGGGGCGGGCGATCGCGGACGCCTCCCCCGCAATGTCGAAGGGAAAGAGCAACGGGAACGTCATGCCGCCCTCGGTGAGCGACCCCAGCGGCATGGACGTGGTGTCCGGGGTGTCGGCGTAGTACAGGTGGTCCTGGCCCTGGAACTCCACGTCCAGGGGGATGTAGCCGTGGATGCCCTGCGTGACGTCCGCATCCAGTTTGCGGAGCCGGCCGCGCACCACCCGGGTGGGACGGCCGGGGAACTTCAGCCGGAGGTTCATCGTGGTGCCGCCCTGCCCGCGCACCGCCGCCGTGTCCGCATCCGCCTGAAGCGCGGCCAGTTGGTCGAGGACCCCGGTGAAATCGCCCGCCTTCTTGATGGCCGCATCAATGCGCAGGGTGCGCCCGCTGTAGTAGTCGGCGGCCAGCCACAGCCCGTCCTCGCCGGGGGGTTCGACGTCTGCGGTGCGCAGCGGCGGCTGCCCCAGGCCCTCGATGGTGCGGATCGTCACCAGCGTGCCGGCGCCGATGAGGACGGTGCCGAGCTGGTGCTGAAGGTCCGCAAGCTCGATCGGTGTGGTCATCGGCGGGCTCCGACTCCGCCGCGCGCCAGGCGCCGCAGCTGGTAGGCGTTGTCGGCGTCGACCTTGCGTGCGGTGGCGACCGCGTCTCCGCCGGAGGTGACGTGGAAGGTCTGCGTGCCGACGAGGGGACCCTGCTCGCGGATGATGATGACGCGGCCTTCGTTGGCAGACCGCAGCCCGAGCCCGAACCGGCCTGCCACGTCGGCGAGGACCGGCAGGGCGGAGCGTCGTTTGCCGCCGCCGAGCGGGATGTAGGCCTCCCCGCCCGTGGACGGCTCGGCGAAGGTGACGGCGCCACCCCGGGTGGCGTAGATCCCGGAGCGGATCCCGCCCTCCGCGTACGCCATGCCCTTGTTGGCCTTGGCCAGGTCGGCGAGGAACCGGGACGCGCGCCCGCCGAGGGACGTTTTGATCTGCCCGGCGGCCTTGTTGGCGACGGCGATGATCTCGTCCTCGCCCAGGCCGGTCGATGCGGCGACGTCGTGGAGGCCGGTCTTGTTGGAGGTGACGGCGGCGATGATCGCGACGAGTTCCTCGACCTGATCGGCGGTGAGAGCGTTGTTCGCGGCCTTGGCGGCCTTGTTGGCCTTGCCCGCCTTCTTGGGGTCTTTCACCGCGGACGCGGCCAGGTCCATGGCCGCCTCGTCGTTCTGTGCGGCCAGCTGCTTCGCGAGATCCCCGTAGCCCTGCGCGGCCAGCTTCGCCAGGTTCGCGGCGAAGTCTTTGTCCAGCTTGTTGGCCTTGTCCAACTGGCGCGTGTAGTCCGTCAGCGAGGCCTTGGCCGTCTTCTGGAGGCCGCGCAGGGCGGACGCCATCTCGTTGATGTACTTGGTGGAGCCCTTCGCCATCTTCGCGGCGAGCTTCTCGCCTTCCTTGCCCATCGAGGCGAGGGCGTCGGCGACGTCACCACCCACCCGGTCGGCGACCGTCTCCAGGTTCTTGTTCCACACGGCGGTTGCCTTGGAGGCGGACTTGAGCTTCTTCTCGACCGCGCCGATGTCGAAGTACTCGACCTCCTTGGTCTGCCACTTCCCCTTCACCTTGACCTTCACCTTGCGGGTCTTGTTCCCGGCTGATCCGGCGTCGGAGGCGGAGTACAGGGAGCCGGTCTGGGGGTCGTAGCGCCAGTCGGTGACGTTGCCGTCCGCGTTCCACTCGATGGCCGCCGGATTGCCGCCCAGGCGCCGCACGGTCTCCTCGACGATCGCCCTCGAGCGCGGGCGCTTCGACGGGGACAGCGGCACGTAGGCTTCGCCGCCGGTCTCCGGCTCGGCCCACATCCGCCACGCGCCGGCCGGGGCGATCTGCGCGGTGTGGTTCTCGGCTCCGCCCGCGAACCGGCGGGGCGTGCCGTTGCGGACGCCGCCGTCGGCGTAGTAGTCGACCACTCCGCCGTCCCGCTTCATCAGCGGCACCTTGTAGAACGTCTCTTTGGTGACGGTGGTGACGTAGTTGGTGACGGACTTGCCGTGGAGCCTGTCGATGGCGCCCTGGATCGCCTGCACGTTGCCGATCGGCCCGCCGGTGGGCACGGTGATCGTGACGTTCTTGCCCTTGGTGTCGCGGATCTTGAAGCCGAGCTGCTCAAGCTGAGCACGGGCTTCTGCGGTGGGCGCCCGCATGGTGATGGTCTTGCCCTTGGTGGACGCGACCTTCTGCTGGACTGCTTGCAGATCGGCAATGGCGGCCTGCGTCTGGGCGCCGACCTTCACGTTCTTGCCGTGCGTGGACGCCAGTTTCGCGATGAGCAGGTCGAGCTGTTCGCGGGCGGCTTGCGTCGGGGCGGTGATCTTGTATTCGCGGGTGCCGGGAATCAGCTTGATCTTGTAGCCGAGGTCCTCGAGTTCCTTCTTCGCCTGGTCACCGAGCGCGTCGACCTTGATGGTCTTCTGGTTGGGGAACTGCTCGAACTGCGCCTGCACGGCCAGCAACTCCGCCAGTGTGGAGTCGACGCCCTGCGTCTGGAGCAGGATCGACACCTGCCCGGGGATCAGGCCGAGGGAGTCGGCGACCTTGCCGGCCTGGGTGGCGGTCAGCCCGTACTCGGACATCAGGTTGATGGCCGCCGTGCGGGACTTCTCCATCTCGCCGCGCGCGGCGGCCAGCGATTCGGGAAGGCCCTTGCCCTGGGACTGGGCGAAGTCGTAGGCGGCGATGGCCGCGGAGGCAGATCCGTCGGCGACGGTGTTGAGGGTGTTGAACAGCTGCTGGCCGTTGCGGGTGGTGGTGTCCAGGGTGCCGTTCGTTTTCAGCAGGGCCTTGCCCCAGCCGTCCGCCCGGTCGATGCCCTCCGCCATGGCCTCATTGGCGTTGGAGATGGCCTCGTTCACCCGGGCCTGCGCCGCCTGCAACGACACGCTGCCGCCGGAGAGCAGGTCCAGGGCGTCACGCAGCGCGCGGGTGCGGGTGTCGGCGTCGGCGGTCTTGTCCGCGAGGGCGGCAACCGCATCCTTCAGCCGGCCGTAGGCGCTGGCGCCCTCACCCGCACCCTTCGTGGCCGAATCCAAGTCCTTCGCGTTCTTCGCGGCCTGCTGCGCGTCCCCGGACATGCTGCGCAGTTGCTTGGCGGCCGCCTCGTAGGACATGGCCTGCCGCAGGATCGATTCACGGTTCTTGTCGCTGCGGCTGGTCTCGTTGAACGCCTTGACCTGCTTCTTCGACAAGCCTTCCAGCTTGTCGGCGAGGTCATCGACGCTCTCCCCCTGCCCCAGGTAGGAGTCGGTGACGTCGGACAGGCTGTACCCCAGCTTGCCCATGACGCCCATCAGCGTCGTGTTCTGGTGGGAGAGCTTGGTGTTCTGGATGGTCTGGGCGGCCTGCTGCCGGACGGACTCGTCGATGACACCGTTGGACTGGCGCATGGCCGCGGTGAGGCCGTCGATGGTCGCCTTGTGCTCGGCGGCACGGGCGGCGGCCTGCTGCTGGGAGGAAGCGAGCAGCCCCAGGCCAACGGTCAAGCCCGTGAGGGCGACACCCCAAGGGCCGCCCATGGCGCCCATCAGGCCGCCCATCGCACCGCGCAGCCCGGTCCCGGCGGCGGCGGTGATGCCGCGCAGCGTCCCGGTGAAGCCGGTGGCAGCAGTGGACGCGGTGCGGAACGACTCGCCCATGCGGGCGATGACCGGCACCCGGGACTGAAGGACAGCGAACGCGGCCCCGTAGCGGGACAGGGACTGGCCGGCCGACCCGGCGAGGGTGCGCTGGAGGTTCATCTGGTCGTTCAGCGACCGGAACGCCGTGGTGACCCGGCCGGACACGGTGCTGGCCAGTCCGGCCATGCGGGGCTGGATCCGGTTGACGAGGAGGGCGGCCAGGACGAACTGCTGGATCGGGCCGGGCAGCGCGCCGAACGCGGACACGAGACCGGCGACCAGATGCCCGATGGGGACCAGCACCCCGGACAGTGCGGCGGCTGCGGAGGCGGCCAGATCGATCGCCATGACCACCAGGTCCAGGCTGCTGGCGACCGTGCCCGACTCGCCCGACAGGTCAGCCAGGCTGGAAACGACGGGTTCGACGCCGTCGGCCAGGTTCTGAAGGACCTGGATCGCGGACCGGCCGACGCTGAGCAGCAGGTGCAGGAAGTCGGCCAGGGCTTCGCCGCCGAGGTCCTTGAACGGGGCGACCATGTCGTCGGCGGCGTCGGCGATCCCGGAGAACTGCTGGCGCAGGGCGGCGCCGATGTCCGGCCCGAGGAGGGTGGCGGCGTCGTTGAAGTAGTCGAAGAACGCCTTGATGCGGGGGGTGGCCTTCGACAGGCCGGAGGTGATGCCCCGGACCAGGAACTCCAGGCCGGGCGCCATGCCCTGGTAGATGGTCAGCCCGGTCTGCTTGGCCTGGGTCTTCAGTTGGAGCATCGCGCCGGCGAGGCCTTTGCCCTTGGCGGCGGCGATGTCCGCTGCCGCGCCGGTGTCGGAGACCGCGGACACGAGTGCGTCGAAGGAGTCGACGCCTTGGTGGGCGAGCGCGATGGCACCGGACATGGCCGGCTTGCCCATGGATTTCTTCACCGCGGCCGCGAAGTCCTGCTGGGTCATGTTGTGCTGGGCCTTGGACAGGCCGTCGATCACATATCGCAGGCCCTTGAAGTTGCCCTGGGCGTCCCACGCCTCGATGTTCATGGCCTTGAGGCCTTCGATCATCTGCGGGGTGGGGGCGGCGAGGTTGGCCATCATGCCGCGCAGGGTGGTGCCGGCGGTCTGGCCGAGGATGCCCGCCTTGCCGAGCATGCCGACGGCGGCCGCGGTCTCCTGCATGGTGACGCCCAGCCCGTGTGCGACGGGGCCTGCGTATTTCATCGCGTAGTAGATGTCGATGATGTCGCCGGACGCGGCGTTCGCGGTGGCGGCGAGGGTGTCGGCGGCGACGGAGGCCTGGTCGGCGCCCATACCGAACTGGTCCATCATGTCGCCGAGGTACTTCGCGGAGTCGGCGGCGGACACCTGGGCTGCGGAGGCCAGGGTGAGGGAGGCGCGGGTCGCGGAGATCGCCTGGTCGGTGCGGAACCCGGCCTTGGCGAGTTCGACCATGGACTCGGCGGCCTCGGTCGCTGTCGCCGCGGGCAGCGTGAGGTCGTTGCCGAGCTGGTCGGCGGTGGCGGCGGCGCGCTGCATCTGCAACTGGGTGGCGCCGGTGACCGCGCCGAACGTGTTCATGGCCTGCTGGTATTCGCCGCCCATCTTCATCAGCTCGGCGCCGCCGATGGCGAAGGCGCCGCCGGTCAGGAGGGTGGCCATGGAGGCGAGCTGGTGGCGGGCGCGGCCGGTTTCGTCGGCGTAGCGGCGCATGCCATGGGCGCTGCCGCCGACCCGGGCCAGGCGGGCGTCGGCGCGTTGCGCTGCCTGGGCGAGCCGGAGCAGGTCACGGACGGCGGTGTCGATCTGCCCGGACATGCGGGCGAGTTGCCGTCCGGTGGTGCGCGAGTTGTCGCCCAGGGTGTTGACGTGCCGGTTGGCGCGCTGGGCTGCGTCACCGTACTGGCCGATCCTGCGGGCGGCGGTGCGGGCCCCGTCCCCGAGGGAGTTCAGGCGGCGGCCGGTGGTGCGGGCTTCGCGGCCGAGGGTGCGGATGTGGCGGCTGGCGGTCTGGGAGGCCTGCCCGAGTTCGCGGACCTCCGCCTTGGCGGTGCGGGCCGCGGTACCGAGGGTGCGGGCGTGTTTCGCTGAGGATTTGAGGGCTTGGGCGAGGTCGTTTCCGTGGCCGCGGAGGTCGACCGACAGATTCCAGTTGGCCACTGTTCCTCGCCCTCCCTTCCGTCCGTGCGTCGTCTAGCTGAGGAGCTGCTCAGCGATCTGCTGGGCGGCGTAGATGTTGGCGGGCATCAGCAGCACCTTCATGCCGTCTCCCGCCTTGCCTTCGGGGATCTCCCGCTGCTTCATGGCGATCTCTTCGCAGCCCAGGCATTTGTGCGAGACCGCGATGTAGGCGTCGGTGTAGTCGCCGTGCTCGTCCGCCCACTCCGATTCGCGGGTGCCGCACTGCGGGCACACGCCCCGCTGGTACTGGGCGTAGGCGAGGGCCTTGGCCCGGTCGCCCGCGGTCCAGGTGCCGTCCCCGCCGCGGAACCGGCTGTGAGGGATCCCCCACTGGTGACACAGGGCGAGTTCGGCCCGCAGCCGTTCATCCTCGGTCAGCCTTTTCCCAGGTCGGCCCGGGTGGTGTTCTGCACGCTGTAGGCGGCGTTGAACATGGCGTCGGCTTCGACGAGGGACCACGACGACAGCAGTTCGCGGGCTTCGTCCTCGCTCATGCCGTCCACGGACGCAGCCGCGATCAGGGCGGCGGGGAAGCTGTCGGCCCACTGTTTGCCCTCATCCGATTCGCTCTCGGACGGCTGGTGCTGCTTGTACAGGGCCTCCAGCGCGGTGCGGGGCAGCGCCCTGAACCGCAGGGGGATGGCGACCTGGTCGTAGGCGGTCTTGGCTTCGTCGTACGCCGTCTGCGCGGTTGCCGCGTCGGTGGCGGCTTCGCTGTCGCCGGGGTGGTCCTTGGCGAAGGCCTGCGTCACCTCGAGGTTGCGCTGGGCGCGCTGGAAGCGGGTGCGGACCTCGGTGTCGTCGCAGATCACGAACGTGGTCTCGGCGAGGGTGCGGGCACGGAGCCGGTCCATCTTGGCGGCCCAGTGCGCGTCGGCGGCCACCGCGGCGGGGGGCGGTTCCGGCTTGGTGCGGGTGGTGGTCATCGGGGGTGTCCTTCGTCAGGGGGGCGGACCTGGCCGGGCGCATCAGCGCCCCTTCCCGAGAAAGCGGTGACGTGCCCGGCCAGGAGCTGAGGGGGGACGGTGGCGGGTCAGCCGCCCGGCGTGGTCGTGGTGACGGTGACGGTCGGGGTGGTGCCGCCGGTGAACGATCCGGTCGCGGTCATCTGCGGGACGTCGCCGCCAGCCAGGTTGCCCTGGAAGGTGACCGTGACCGGGGTGCCGGGGTGCGGGCCGCCCGCGCACAGCACGTCGCCGACACCGATGTTCGACAGCGCGACCAGCGCGGACTGAACCTGGGAGGCGGTCGCGTTGTAGGGGATGGCGGCGGTGGTCTGCCCGGAGAACGTCAGCGTGTACGTGCCGCCCGTCGGAGTGCCGGTCACAGTGACGGTCTGCATCTCGCTGGCGCCGGTGGCCGGGACCGGGGCGCCCTGGAGCGGGCGGGAGGTGATGGAGCAGGTGACCATGAACTTCGCGGCCTCGTTGTCCGCGGTGTACTGCGGCGACTGCGACGCCACCCGGATCGGGAACACGTCCATCGAGTTGTTGCCGGGGATGTCGCCCTTGCGGAGGATGACGACGTATCCGGTGGTGCCCTTGGCGAACGTGGCCTCGAGGTCGGCGTCCTCTTCGTCCTCGTAGAACGTGAACGAGGAGCTGTCGGCCTTGTCGGAGCCGGGGATGGTGGAGTCGTAGGTGTCGGCCATGTCGGGGGTGTCGATCTCGTTGTTGGAGACCGTCCAGCCGTCCATGGCGGCGATGTACTCGGAGAACTCCGTCCCGAGGACGAGTTCGGTGCGGTTCGGGTTCATGCTGTCGGCGGCGATCGTCGGCACGAAGTAAAACTTCGATGTGCCGCGCCGCATGTACTTGCGTACCGGCATTGGTGGGCCCCTAGGTTCCCGGGGCCGTGCAATCCCGTCTGGGACGTGGCCCCTTACACGTGGTGTATGGGTGGCGGCCACCTGTGGTGGTGGCGTCCGCGTGGGGTCCCGCCGCGGTGCGGTCCTTGCATCACCCGCCCCGAAAAGGGGGTCAGGTGCTGGTCAGATCGAAAGCGAACCTGATCGCACTGCTCATGATTCCATCGGTCGGGTCAGGTGTTCCCCCCGCTTCCGCGTCGGGGCGCCGGGCCATGACCTTGATGCCGGTGGCGTTGATGTCGTGGAGCCAGCGCCGGGTAGCCGGATCGCGGCCCAGGACGACCTCGCGGGCCTTGTCCTCCAGCCACTCCAACTGGCTCTGCGCTCCTACGGAGTCGGGGTCGCCCGGGTCGGGCGCGGACACGGAGGTGACCTGATAGACCAGGGTGGCGTCCTCGTTGAGGTCGCTGTAGGGGGCGCCGTCGGTGGTGCGGTCGACGCGGTACAGGATGTAGTAGCTCGAGGGATTACCGTCCGGTCGCCGGCCGCGCCCCACCGGCTTCTCGGCTCCGGTCTCCAGGGCGGTACGGAGCGCGTCGGTGAACACTCTGCTCCTGATCACAGCAGCACCTCCGACACCGCTATCCGCATCGACGCCAGCAGGGTCGTCTCGATGAACGGCAGTGCAGGCTGCACGTGCGGAAAGGGTTTCTGGTCGTAGACCCGGCCCAGGCTGTCAGGGCCGACGAACCCGAACTCCAGGCGCCTTCCCTGCGGCTCGTTGGTGCCGATGGTGCACGACGCGCCGTACGGCAGACGCCGGGTGGGTGTGGGCTGCCACGAACTGCGGTAGTCGCCGCTGATGACGTTCGGGCCCGGCCTACCGGAGGCGTAGCCGCGGATGCGGGCAGCCCCGAGCTCACCGGTATGCTTGACGGCCCGCTGCACAGCCGGGCCGATTTTCGTGGCGGCGCGCTCGAGGCGGTCCGCCAACTCTTCGGGGGTCATGGGGTGCCTCGCTGCTGGTTCTGGTCCAGCAGGGTGATCCGGACCGCTTCCACAGTGCCTGCCCGGCCGGGGTCCTGGCAGGTCCAGGAGCGGTCGATGAGTGCGGTGTTCGCGGGGTCGTGGACCTGGATGACGGTGACGATGGCGTCCTTCGGTGCGATCGGTGCGGTCAGAGGGGTGAGGAGGCGGTAGCGGGACTTGGTCTCCTGCGTCCACGGCTGGAGCGCCCCGGGAATGGCGGAGATCTCCGACTGTGCGGTGCCGCCCTGCACGGCACCCGGCCCCTCGTACAGAGTCTCGCGCTGGGGGCGGGTGAGGTTGCCGGTGGCCTCGTCCAGGTCCGGCTCCCCGGTGGCGGGGAGTTCGATACGGACGGTGTCCAGCAGGAGATTCGCGTTGATCCACGCCTTTACACCGGCGAGGGCGGCATCAAGTCCGGCCATCAGTTTCTCCCCTGCGACCAGTCGGCGAGCTGCCGGAGGATTGCCTGGGTGACGCCGTGTTTACCGCCGTCCAGATCCTTCCGGTCCAGGGCGGCGCGCTGGAGCGCGGCCGGGTCGATCGCTTCGAGGAACTGGGCGATGAGATCGCCGTGGTCCTGTGGCTGTGCGACGGCGACGGTGGCGAGGCCTTCGAAGACGGCGCCGGCGGGCTGCCGGGTGTGGAGGATCAGGGACGGTAGCGCGGCGTGGATGTCGTGCTGGAGGACGTATCCGGTGATGTGGCCGCGGGGCAGGATGTGGCCGTCGAGTCGGATGACGGCGTCGCCGGGCGTGGCGTCGATGTGCACGCCGTGCGCTTGCGGCTCCTCGGGGGTGCTGGCATCCGGCTGCGAAGTGGCCTTGGGCTGGGTCATACAGGGTCTCCAGAGACGAGCCCGCGGATGTTGTTCAGGTCGGGGCGTGGGATCAGCTCGCGCACGCACCCGTGGTGAGCTGCCGGGTAGGCGGCGCAGTCATCGATCGACCGGATGGTGCCGTCGGCGTGGTCGGTGTCCTGATGGCTGACCCAGCCGCACTCGCTTCCGTCCCGGATCTGCATCCACTGCGCGTCCAGTTCCAGGCGTGCGGTGTTGATGGCCGCATGGTTGGCGGTGATGACGCCTTGCCAGGTGAGGGCGGAGCGGGCCCACGACGGGACGGGGTGGCGGGCCTGGTTGCGGTAGATGACGGTTCCGAGCGGGTGGTCGGCGGCCAGGCGGGCCGCGTCCAGGCCCGCATGGTTGCGGCCGAGGGTGACGTCGCGGGTGGCCTGCTGGGCTGCGCGGGCGAACGCCTGGGCGCGGCGCACGGCTTCCTGGATCCGCTGAACCAGGTCGACGTAGAAGGTGGCGGTCAGCGCGGTGAGGGCGGCCTGGTGGTCGCTGGTCCACCGGAACAGGGCGATGTCGGCGCCGGCCTGCCGGAGCGCCCGCAGGGCACCGTCGCGGTAAGCGACGGGCAGGTCTTGTCCGGCCCACCGTTCGGCGACGGCGCGGGCGAGCCGGTCGAACTCGCCGACCTGCTGGTTGAACTCGTTGACCAGGGCCCGGATGCGGGTGGTGGAGCCTCGGCCGCTGCGGAGGCGTTGAAGGGCGCGGAGCAGGGTGTCCTGGGCGGCGGTCAGGCGCCGCCACTGGCGTACGAGCTCGGCGGTGGCGGCGGTGACCAGGGCGAGGAGTTCGGCCCGGTCGTCTCGGGTCGTGGCGGGCGCGGCGGGGGTGCTCATCGGCGTCGCCGTTCGACGAGCTGGAACGTACCGAGGAGGACACTGCCGTCAGCACTGCCCGCGGGGACTTCGTCGGGTGCCGGGGACCCGCCGGCTTCCAGGGCGGCGATCTGCCGTTCGTAGGCCTTGATGTTCTCCGTGTAGGAGACGCTGACGACGCCGGACACATTCACGGTGGAGACCTGGGCGCGCAGGTTGGCCAGGCGTTCGTTGAGGACTTCGAGGGCGACTTTGCGGGCGGTGCCGAGCCGCGTGTAGCGGGCGGTGAGGTCGGTGAGGTCGAGGGGGGTGCCGAGTTGGGATTGCAGCCAGGCCTGTACGTCGGTGTTCACGGGCGTCCTCCAAGGGGGCGGTAGAGGGGGTGCGGGTGCGGGCCCGCCGGTTGGCGCCCCCACCACTGGGGCGGGCCCGCACCCGACTATTCGCCGCTGTCGCCCAGGTCAGCGGCGTTCCGGCCCCGGGACCGGGTCGTGGCCGCCGACTTGCGGGCGGCGGTCTTCTTGGCCGCCGTGGCGGTCTCGTTATCGGCGTCGGATGCCTCGGAGTTGGCGCCAGAGGCGTCGTCCTGGCCGTCGCCGGTAGGGCCCTCGCCCTCCTGGCCCGTCTGCTCCGTCTTCGCCTTGGGCAGGCGGGGCAGCTTGCCGTCGACCCAGGCGGCCGGGTTCGTCACCAGCGCCGCCAGACGCGGCTCCGGGGACGTCCCTTCCGCCAGTTCGATCGTCTGACGGGTGTCCGGGTCCTGTACGTACACCGTGCTGTTCAGTTGGGCGGCCATGGCTCACCACACCGACGCAGAGATGTGGATGTCCGGCACGTACATCACCGGCAGGGCGGCGGCGGAGCCCTTCGTCCACACCTGCGGCGGGTCGTCCTGGTAGCCGCGGGTGACGACGATGCCGGGGGCGTCCTCCCGCTCGATGGCCGGGTTTCCGGCGCGGGAGAGGATGAGTCCGTCGGCGGTGAGCCCGTACTGGGTTTCCGCCCACTGCTGCGGGTTCGGGGGGAGCAGGAAGAACCTGTTCTCCGGCAGCGCGCGGACGTCGGTTCCGTTGTCCAGCTCGATCTTCACGTCGTAGGTGGTGATCGGCGGGAGGTTGTAGCGGGCTCGTACGACGTTGACTTCGTTGGGGGCGAGGACCGCGGTGGGGATGGTCGACGCGCTGTTGACGGACCCGTAGTAGGCGGCCCGATAGGAGTCGTTGCCCATCATCAGCGCCGCCGTCTTGTACGAGGTGAGCGCGCGGGTGGGCATGGGGGCTCCGGAGGCGCGCAGGACCTCGATCCAGCGCATCTCGTCGCCGAGGATGTCCGCGGTGGGGTCGGTCCACGCGGTGGGCGCGGTCGGCATGTTCGCGGACGGCACCGCGTAGTCGGCCTCCAGGGTCAGCCCGTTCTCGCCGACCAGGGAGAACTTTCCGTCGACCAGCAGGTCACCGACGGCGAGTTCGAGGCGCTTCTTGATGGACAGCACGTGCGCGGCGACGTCGTCATAGACGGCGTTGACCAGGTCACGGGAGTCCATGCCGCGGTCAAGGCTCTCGAGGATGGTCTCGAACTCGCCCACGATGTACTTCTGCCCCAGGGGCAGCAGCTTGCCGGAGGTCGCGAACTGCGTGATCTCACGCGTGGCGACCTTCGTCTGGGCGTCCCACGCCCGGTAGGAGGCGGCGGCGACCCGGCGGCGGGTGCCGCGGTGCTCCCACTTGACGGAGTCGATGGTCCGCTCGGGCATCACCGACTGGGTCAGCTCGTAGTCGTCGGGGGTCTGGATCTCGCGGGCGAAGGCCTGGATCTCAGTGGGGGACAAATCGCGGAGCAGGAGCTCCAGCATGTCGTTCGGCATGTCGGGGTCTCCTGATCAGGCCTTGTAGACGAACTGGGAGTTGGAGCCGGCCGGGAGGTCGGTGGGGTCGAACGCGACCGGCAGCTTGGACGGGTCGATCTGCCCGTGGACCATGAGCGGGGCGGCGGCCTTGGTGGAGGTCGGCGCGAACGCGATCTCGGTGAACAGGAAGCCCTTGAAGGTTTCCGTGCCGTCGGACGCGGTGGCGGCGCCGCCTGCGGTGGTCGTGGCGACCGCGACGGCGGGGGTGGTTCCTCCGGTGAGGGAGGAGGTGGTGGTGGGTGCGGCGACGTCCTCGCCGAGCTGGGTGCCGCCCCACGTCAGCGTCCACGGGCCGCCCGCGTTGCCGGTGACCGTGACGTCGCCCGGGGCGATGTTGGAGAGGTTCTCCAGGGCGGTCTGCACGGCTGCGGCGGTGGCGTTGTAGGCGAGCGCTGCGGTGGTCTGCCCGGACCAGGTGATGGTGAACGTGCCGCCGGTCGGGGAGCCGGTGACGGTCAGGGTCTGGACCTCGTTGGTGACCGCCGCGTACGGCGCGTACAGGCCTGACGCGGTGATCTTCCCGAGGGGGATGCCGGACTTCATCTTCCGGTCCGACTGGTAGGCGGTGGGCGCCGTCCAGTGGAGGTTCTCGTCGAACTGGCTGAGGTCGAGGGTGACGGTCTCGTTGGCTTCGATGCCGAGCATGCTCATGAGCCACGGGCGGCCGACAGCGAGCGTCTCGGTGCTGGTGTACGGCTGGATGTCCACGCCGTGCCCCTTTCACGCTATGCGCGGGTGTGTGGTGAGGGCACCTGTGGTGGTGCCGTCCACGGGGGTTAGGGCGTGGTCCCTGGCTCTTGGGGTGGTGCGGTTATGCGGCGTCGCTGCGGCGCAGGCCCATGGCTTCGGCCCGCTTGCGGGCGGCGTCCCTGACGGCGTCCTTGCTGCTGCCGGACGGCTGGCGGGGTGCGTTGCCGCCTGCGGGGCCGCCGGACGGGGCGGGGGGAAGGGTCTGCGGTGCCGGGGTGCCGCCGAACATCTCTGCGCGGCGCTCCTTCAGGGCTTCGGCTGCGGAGGTGATGTCGTCGTCGCTGGCGTCGTCGGCGACACGGAGGAGGGCGGCGGCGTCGTCGAGGTCGTCGCCGGTGGCGCCGAGCTTGACCAAGGCGGCGCGGATGCGGGTCTGCCGGTCGCGGTCGGTGGCTTCCTTCTCCCGCTGTACGGCGGCGTCCTCACGCGCCTTCAGGGCCTGCTCACGCTTCTCGAGTTCCTCGGCGCGACGCTGCTCCTCGGAAAGGGCCTGCTGGCGGGCCTGCTCGGCCTGCTTGAACACGTCGCCGAACTTGGTCGGGTCGAAGGTGTCGGGGTCGATGCCTGCGGCTTCGGCGAGGGAGCGGTAGGCGGCGCGGCGCCCTTCTTCCTTCTCGTCGGACATCATCTTGTTCAGGCGGCGCTGGGTGAAGGTGACCTCGCTCTCGCCGGGCGGAACGGTCGACGCTTCCGAGGCGGGCGTGGGCGGAGTGGCGGGAGGCTGCTGTCCGGCGCGGGCGGCGACTTCGCCGGGGGTGGGCACCTGGGCGGGCGCGGCCGGGGCGTTGGGGTCGGTGCTGGCACCGGAGTTGTAGAACACGGCGAGGGCTGCCGGGCCGGTGTACGGCTGGGTCCAGCCGGTGGTGGTCGGTGCGAGACCGTGATGCGCGGGGCGACGCATAAGGGACAGTCCTCCCAGACTTGTTGTTCCAGGCCCCGCGCCTAGATCCAAGTGGAGCACAGATCTCGTCACGCGTTCCCCCCGCTCCCCTCAGCCCCCGTCTGACCGTCCTCCACTGCGGGGTCCTGCCCGGCTGTGAGGGCTGCCACGGCGGGGAGTTGCACGGCCGGCGGGTCGGGCTCCTCGGGCGCCTCACGGCCGAGGAACGCGGCCACCTCGTCCGGGTTGCCGAGGGCGTCGGCCAGGTTGCGGGCGTCCTCGAACGCGCGGGCGTCGATCCGCTTGATCTCCTCCTCGGCGTCCTCGATGGGCCAGCCGATCTCCTGGAGCCTGCGAATAGCGGTCTCCAGGGAGATGAGCTGGGCGCCACGGGCTTTGGAGACTTCCTCGAGGACGGCGGCCTTGTCCGTCGGCGTGTACGCGCCGCGGGTGAGCTTCGCCGGGAGGACGGGCAGGCCTGCCCAGTCGGGGTGCTGCCCGGCCTGGAACAGGCGCTGTACGAACTTGGGCAGGAGCCGGTCGGCGTGGTCTCGGGCGAGGCGCATCGCGGAGATGAGGGAGTCAAGGGGGCCGAGGGCTAGTTCGAGTTGGTAGCCGGAGGTGAACTGGGAGGCGTCCATCGTACCGAGCGTGACCCCCGGGATGCGGGACACGGAGGAGGCGCGGTCTTTCAGGTCGTGGACGTGGTTGCGGAGTTCGGCGAGGTTGCCGCTGGTTTCGACGGAGGTGATGGCGCCGCCTTCGCCGAGGGTGAGGACGAGGCCGGGGCCGGCCGTGTACTGCTGCTGCCCGTTGATGGCTTTGCCGCTGATGGCGAGGATCGGGGATCCGGTGGTGGCGGAGGCGCGGGAGGAGTCGGTGTCGGACCCGGACAGCTCATCGAACACCTGCAACACCTTGGCCAGGGACGACTGGCCCCAGTGTTCGCCGGCCGGGGGCACCGTGTTGGGCACGTGGATCACCGGCAGGAAGTCCAGGTAGAGGTCGAGGTGGTCGAGGACCTCGCCCTGCCCGTTCGTCGCGAACCGCGCCTTGTCCAGGGGCAGGGAGTCGACGTCGATGTTGCCCTTCAGGTCCCCAAGCTCCCACGTGGCGTCAGTGAGGTAGCACGTCTTGTAGGAGGGCTGTTCGCTCCACGGGTAAAGGCGGGTGATCGCCCCGTTCCCGTCGAGGAGATCGCCGCGGGCGAGGACGGGCTGGGCTGCCTGCTCATCGGTCGCCTCGGACATGACGGGGGCACGGAGTTCACGGCCGGTGCGGTCGACACCGTTGGCGGTCTGCGGGCGGATCCAGTCCAGCTCGTACGTAATCCGCCGGAGCCGTGCGGGCAGGCCCCGCTTCTTGTCCTCGGGGAGCTCCCACGCGAAGTGCACGCGGTCGGGGAAGTCGGAGCCGTCGGAGTCCTCGTCGAGGACGGGGAAATAGAACCCAGGATCGAACGTCTTGATGCGGGGGCGCTGCTTGTCGCCGTCCCAGTGCAGCAGGTAAACGCCGTCCCCCAGGCTGACGGCTTTGCGTTCGGTCTGGAGCAGCCGCATCGGCAGGAGTTCCTCGTCCGCCCACTCCCGCAGCAGCGTCTGGACGCGCTCGGCGGTGGCTGCTCCCTGGCTGGCGGCGCCGTCGGCGTCGGCGTGTTCGGCTCCGGGGACGGTGATGGTCTGCTCGTCGCCTAGGACGTGGGAGGTGATGGTGTCGACGAACATGGCCGGGTCGCCGAACTCGCGGCGTTCGCGGGCGTCGTCTCCGTCACGGACCGCGGTGAGCTCGGCGACCTGGTTGTTGTCGTAGGCAGTGAGCATCGTGTACGCGGCCAACCGGCGCTCGTCGGCTACGGGAACCCAGCTGGCGTGCGCTTCGGGGAAGGCGCGCCGGTTGGGCATGCCGAGGGTGTCGCTGAAAACGGGCTTGTAGTTGAGCCACGAGTAGGCGTCGACGACGACCTTCTTGGCGCCAGCAATGAGGCCCACAGCTGTCCTTCCCGCTGTTCCAGGCCCCGCGCCTTTGATCAGGGTACGGGGAGCAGCGGAAGGGGTTCCCTTGGGCTTGCGCAGCGTCAGGTGATCGTCAGGCGCGCGCCCCTGGGTGCGCGCCCCCCTACGGGTCGTTACGTGACGATTCGCACCCTTATGGAATGTGGCGCGGACCACAGTTCAGGCCAACTTTACGGAGTGGGGGCGTAGTTGGTCCTCGGGTGATCCTAGAGTTCCTTCCACGGTTCTGCTGAGCCCCGCCCGCCTTCCGGATCTAGATCGGAGGGAGGTCTTCCGATCATGTGAAGAAGGGGAACGTAGATGCTCGGAAACGAGGAGCCGCCAGACCTGGCGCTCTGGAACCTGATGGTCGCGCTGATCCAGTTGCACCTGGATCTGACCATGTGGATCCATACGGTCCTGGTCTGACGGCTACCGTCACACCCGGCGGTCGGCCATCCAGGTCGGCCGCCGGACTCGTTTCACGCTGACTGATGGGGTCAGCGGGTGCCCCCACTCTAGGGAATCTGCGGATGCGTTGTCGCTGGTTTCCTCCGAGATTTCATGGATCCCACATTTCAAATCGCCACCCAGGTTGCGTTTCAGGGATGGAAATCAGATTTGATTCGTCCCCAAATCGTGCTGCTCAGCGGCGGCCCCGGAGCCGGTTGTCCTGGTAGTGCTGCGTGCCCAGACCCTCCTGCATCGGGTCGGCGAGCTCGGTCAGAGCATGGACGTAGGCGTCCATGCGGTCCGGGGAGTCCATGCCAGGGATCCACGTGACGAGCTGCCCTTCCAGCCGCGGGAACTCCCCCACGTGGTGGATGAGGGCCTGAGCGGCGAGCTGGGCGATCGGCTCGGCGCGGAGCTTCTTCCCCTGCTTCGCGTGCACCGGGATGATCTTCGGCATGAGCAGTCCCTGGGTTTCGCCGGAGCGCTCGAGGTCCCGCCACGCCTGCCGGATGATCTGCGCGGACTGGTCGCCGCCGAAGTTGTCCTCGACGACGAACGCGTCTGCCTTGAGTTCGATGGCGAGGCGGCAGGCTTCGTGGCCCCAGGTGTCGGCGCCCATGTTCGCGGACCGGTCGGCGAGGACGTACATCTGTCCGTCGGCGGTGCGGCCGGCGCCGCAGATGCCGGTCTCGTCGTGGGTGTCGCCTTCTCCGCCGGCCTGGTCGACGGCAACCAGGGTGCGGGTGAGGTCGATGCCGCGGAACGCCATGGGGGTGATGCGGTTGTCGGTGATCCACGGCCACTTCCAGACGCCGCCCTCGAGCGGGCGGGGCTTCTGCTGGAACAGGGACCACCAGACGCGTTCCCCGACGGCTTTGCGGATCTTCTCGAGGGCTTTGCGGCCGTAGCGGACGGGCCACAGCGGCTGCCCGATGTCGCGGCCGAGGGGGTCTTCGTCGCTGTCGCAGATGGCGGGCAGGTCCAGGCGGATCCAGTCGTCGGCGTCTTCGCCTTCGAGGATCTTCCCGGCGAGGTCCTGTTCGTGCCAGCGGGTCTGGATGACGATGATCGATCCGCCGGGCTCGATGCGGGTGTTGAGGACGGACGTCCACCAGTCCCACAGCCGTCGCCGCATCGTGGGGCTTTCGGCGTCTGCGGCGTCCTTGATCGGGTCATCGACGATCGCCAGGTGGGCGCCCTTTCCGGTCAAGCCTCCGCCGACGCCGGCGGTGACGAGTCCGCCTTCGAGCCGGTTGCCGTCTGCGTCGGCGAGGTCGAAGCGGTTGGCGGCCTTTGATCCGGCGTGGAGGTAGAGGCCGATCTGGGGGCCGTAGGCGTTGATGGCGTCGCGGATCCACCGGCCGTGGTCGTCGGCCAGGTCCGCACTGTAGGAGGCGATCATCACGCGGTGGTCGGGATGCCTCGACAGGTACCAGAGCGGCGCCCACCGTGCCGCACGGCGGCTCTTGCCGTGCCGCGGGGGCATGGTGATGAGGACCTTGCGGGAGTGGCCGCGGGCGATGTCCCGGAACACGCGGTCGATGAGGTCGAGGTGGCGGGCCTGCTTCTCCTTGCCGTCGGTGAGGATCGCCGACATGGAGCCCGGGGACCGCTTGAGCGCCATGTCGCGTTCGATGGTGACCAGGGCGGCGCGCTGTTCGGGGGTGGCCCGTCGGGCGATGCTGCGGCGTTCGGCGCGGGGCAGGCGCCGGTAGGCGCGCAGGAATTCCTCGGCGCGGCGTACGACGTCCTGTTCTGCGTCGTCGAGGCCGTCAGGGCTGGGCAGGGTCGCTGTCGTCATCGGAGTCCTCGTCGTACGCGCCGTCCGTCTCGTCGTCGAGGTCGTCGTCTTCGTCGTCGGCGTCTCCGGCGGTGCGGATCAGGTCGTACATCTTGGCCAGGGTGGTGTGCTGGAGCTGCATGGGGGTGCCGCCCGGGCCGGACAGTTCTGCCTTGACGGCGGCCTTCCAGCCGTTGAGGCCGGCCTGCTGGTCGAGGGCTTTGAGGACAACGTCTGCGGCTTTGAGGTCCCTCTCGTTCACGGCCAGGGGCAGGAACGTCTCGAGGAGGGCTTCGATGACCTCGTTCTGTTCCTCGCGGTAGGCGTCGACTTCGGCCTGGGTGGCGTCCTTGCGTTCCTTCACCGCGCGGTAGAAGTCCTTGCGGGCGGAGGAGGGGGATCCGTAGCCGAGGTTGAGGATGCGCGGGTCGTCGTAGGGGACTTTGATGCGGCGCAGTCTGATGAGGGCGGCGCGGCGTTCTTCGAGTTCTGCTTGTAGGGCTGCTGATGGGCGCATGGCGGTGGGGGCTCCGCTCGTGTGTGATTATCCGTCCCCCGCCTTGTGACAGATGATCGTCGATGTTGCGGTTTGGGTTCCCCCGGCCAGGCTTGGCGGGGACGATGCGCGGCATGAGTGAGTCGGAGAAGCGGGGTTGGCGTCCTACCCGTACGCAGAAGATCGTGGCCGTTCTGGTTGTCCTGATCGGGTGGACGTTGTTGGCGAATCAGTGGGCGGGCAAGGGGTGCGGGTTACCCCAGGGCTACTCGCTCGTGATCCAGCACGGGACGCCGGACCGGGATGAGGGTTGCGAGGACGAGCCGACCGGCCCGACGTACACGGATCAGTACTACGGCTGAACAGGGGTGCGGCCCCACTCCGGCCGGGGGGGGATGTAGCCGGAGTGAGGCCGCGGTGCTCGGTCCATCCGGGGGAGATCGGTCCGAGCGGTTTGCGTGCACGGCCCGGATGCTCCTTGTTCTGGCGGGGACCTGGAACAAGGAGATCAGATTGTTCAAACCACCTGTCACCGGGCCGTGCAGTTCTGATGCTGCCGTACGAATCACGGTTTGTCTGAGGTGGCTTCCCCCGGCGGCCTACTCGCTGTCTTCGCTGGGGGTGGGTTCGGGGCCGGGGGCGTAGTAGCCGCGGACGTCTTTGCCTGAGTCATCCTTGGCCTGCCGGTGGATCCTTCCGGCCTTCACGAGCTTGCCGAGGGTGTTCTTCAGGGTCGCTTCTTCGAGGCCGGCGACGCTGCCGATGGTGTCCTTGTGGACGTAGTTGACGTCGATGCCCGCGGGGTCGGCGAAGTCGTTGAGGACCTTGAGGATCTTGTCTTCGGCGGTGGCGGGCTTCTTCGGGCCGAGGTCCAGGCTGCCGAACAGCATCCCGGCGCTTCCGCCTTCGCCTTCACCGTCGTCGTCTCCGAGGATCGAGGTGGCGGCAATGTCGTGCCGGTTGTCCCAGTCGGGCCAGTCGGCCGGGTGCGCGATGCGGGCGGGGTCGATGTATTCGGCGGCGGACTCGAGGATGAAGGTGCGCATCATCTCCGCGGCGCCGCCGGGTCCAAGGGTGTAGCCGAGACCGAACGTCGACTTGGGGTCCTTGAGTGCCACCTTCTCGTCGTAGACGAGGGGCCGGTCGACGTCCCAGGAGGCGGGGATTTCGCCGGGATCGACGCCTTCGAATCCGGTGGTGACGAGGTGCTGTTGCCCGGAGTCGGAGCGGAGCATGACGAGCGATCCGCCCTGGATGACGTTCATGCGCAGCGCGGTGGAGCCGCCGACCTTCTCGGCGTTCACGGCCTGGTTGACGATCGTGAGGATGATGCCCTGTGATCGGGCCTTGGCCGCCAGGGCCTCGACAATGATCCCCGCTTCCTTCTTGTGCTCGACCATCTCTGACAGGGGGACGTGTGCCTCGTCGAGGATGACTCGGACCCACGGGCGTTCGGGGGTGGCCTCGAAGTTCTTCATCTTCAGGCGGGCGGATTCCTCCATGCGCCAGTTCATGAGGGCGTAGGCGACGCGGAGGGAGCCGATGACGTCGTCGACCAGGCCGGAGAAGCAGGCCATGGTTTCGACGTCGGGGTTGGATGAGCCTTTGGGGTCGCCGTAGATGATGGCGTGGCCGTTGACGTGGTCGGCGAGGGCGATGATCTGGACGAGTCCGCCTTTGCCGGAGCCGGTGACGCCTGCGATGAAGAGGTGCTTGGCGCCCAGGATGGGGTCGGTGAACTGAACGCGGGCGGGGAAGCCGGAGACGTGCCGACCGATCTCAACGTAGCCTCCATCGCTGATTTTGAGGGCGTGTGTGCCGGGGAAGGGCACGCCGTCCTGGAGCGGGTTGTGCTTCATCAGGCGGATCTCTCCGAGGCGGGGGTTGCCTGGGACGGGGTTGTAGGAGCACAGCAGGGTGTTGGTGCGCAGGGCGCCGGCGAGGCTGGCCCGGTCGGGCAGGGGCAGTTTGTCGAGGTCTTCTCCGGCGACGACGTAGGCGACTTCGCCTCCGGTATTGGGGTCGGTCTGGACGTCTTCGAGGCGGCTGCCGGCCATGACGCCGCCGGTGCGGGCGGCGTACTTCTTCCACGCTCCGGACAGGGTGGCGGGGTCGAGGTCGGGTGGGGCGGCCTGGTTGACGGTGATGTGGACTTCCCCGGCGTGGGCGCCGGGGGTGAAGTCGATCCAGGCGGGCTTCTTCCGGTAGGCGGAGGAGACGGTGTCCTTGGTGACGGTGACGGACTGGCCGATGGGGGCGGTGATGGTGCCCTGCCAGCGGAGGTTGGACAGGGTGCGTACTTCGAGGTGCTGTCCCTTGTGGGTTCCGGTGTCCGGGTTGGAGATGACTTCGTACCAGCGGTAGGCGATCTGTTCGGCTGCGGTCTCTGGGACCCGGGCGGCTTGCTGGACCGCGTTGGAGGTTGGGGTCTTGGGCTTGCGCTGGCGGGCGAGGACCTTGCGGAGTTTGTAGGGGACGAGGCCGACGGCCGCCCACCAGCCAAGGGAGACGATGCCGGGGATCGGCTGGTTGGCGATGTCGAGGAGGCCGGCCATGAGGGCGTCGGCGCCTTTGGGGCCTTGGACGGTGCCCATGAGGAGGGCCATGCCGGTGGTCAGGGTGCTGCCGAACAGGGGGGTCTTGTGGGCTCGGAGGATGTCGTCGGCGGGCAGCTGGTTGAGGACGGCTTTGGGGATGCGGCCCATGTAGTTCAGGGCGAGGAAGGTGCCTGCGGCGCCGTAGCCGATGCCCGCGAGCGCGACGGCGCTGCCGTCGAGGAGGGGCGCGACGAGCCCGGTGACGATGGGCGCGGCGGTCGTGGCGAGGGCGACGGTGCGTTCGGTGGAGGCGGGCCGGCCGGTCGTCGTGGTGGTGGGGCTGGTCATGGGGTGTCTCCTCAGGCGGGTCGGGCGTGTGGGTGGGAGGGGTGCGGGCGGGGCCGGGACCGTGTGACGGTGGGCTGGTCCCGGCCCCTGGGCGCGGGGGCTATTCCTGGCGCAGCCAGTCACGGTTGATGTTGTAGATGGCGGCTCCGACCGGGGAGCGGGCGAATGCCTCGTTGATGCCGTCGTGACTGGTCCGGTTGGCGTCGTAGGCGGCTTCCGCGGCCGCTGAGGTGTTGCGGGCGGCGGCGCAGTGCTGGATGACGGCCTGGGACAGCCCTTCCATGATCTTGGAGACTTCCCTCGTCTCCGCGATGGTCGGGGTGTCGACGTTCATGGCGCCGATCTGCTCGGCGACGCGTGCGGTGTCGCGGGCCTCTTCGTCGATCTGCTGTCCGGCGGCCTGGATCGCTTCGGCGTTCCGGGCGGTGTCCTTGGCGAGGTCGACGACAGCTTTCTGGAGCTGCCGGTAGGTGATCTCAGGCATTGGCCATCTCCCGGTAGTAGGACACGACAGCGGGGGCGGTGTTCTTGGAGTCGACGACGGCCTTGTAGATGGAGCCGTAGCGGGTTTCGACGTTGGCGAGGAGTGCCTGGCAGGCGTCGGCGGAGCGGGCGGCGCGGCGCATGATCTCCTCGGCGGTGCCGACCTGTACCTGCGCGGCTTCTTCGAGCTTGGTCAGCGCGCTGACGAGGTCATCGCCGCCTTCGACGGTCTTGGCCTGCTCCACCCACCAGATGACGCGCTTGATCTGGTCCTCGGCCTGGGCCTTCATCGCGCGTGCGGCTTCGATGGCGCGGACCATGGTGTCGGCCTTGGCGGCGAAGCGGCGTTCGAACGCCTTGAGGGTGCGGACTTCGCCCTGGCTGATGCGTTCACGGTCGGCTCCTGCGCCGAGTTCGACGTAGCTGGCGCCGACGTTCTTGACCTGGATCGGCGTGGCGTTGGAGGTCGTGCGCTTCCCGGGCGCTGTCGGCTGGTGGTCGGCGCTGCTGGCCTGGGGCATGGGCTGGCCCTTCGGGGTGGGGGTGCGGTCCTGCTTCGGCTCGGTGCCTGTCCGGGCTGCGGCCGGCTTGTCGCGGGAGGGGGTTTGTTCGGTGTTGCTGGGCTGGTTCTTGGAGTCCTCGGTGCGCGGGTCCGGGATGGTGGGCGGGTTGGTGGGCTTCGGGGGGTGGTTCGGCTTGGGTGGGATGACCGGGCTGGGGGTGGGCTGTTGCTGCTTGTGGTCGGCGTGGGCCTTGTCCAGGCGGGCTTTCTCCTGGTCGGCGATCTCCTTGCGGTCGCGGTAGCCGTCCTTGACGCCGTCCTTGTAGGCCTGGACGTGGGCGACGGCGGTTCCGGCGCGGACGCCGTCCCGGTAGCCGGCCTCCCGGGATTCCTGTGTCGAGACGGGCACGCCGTCGGAGCCCGGCTGCCTGGCGGCCGGGTCGGTCTTCTTGGGCTGGCTGGTGTCGTCCGTGTCCTTGGGCTTGTCGGCCTTGCTGTCCTTGGCGTTCTTGTTCTTGCGGAGTTGCTTGGCTTCTTCCGGGGTGACGAGGCAGCCAGCGCCCGTGCTGGTGGGGCTGCCCTTGCTGCCGGTGGCGCTGTTCCCGGATCCCGTTGAGCTCGTGCCCTTCGGGCTGGCCTGGTCGCTGCTGCCGCTGCTCTTGCTGCCCGGCTCCTTGCCCGTGCTGGCGCCGGAGTTGGAGGAGGGGCCGGTGTTGTTCTTGCCCGTACCATCGGCCGAGCCCTTCGCGCCGGACGAACCGGACGTGCCGGACGACCCGCCGCTGGACTTTCCGCCCCCGGGCTTGCCGCTGCCCGAGGAGGCCCCCGAGCCGCTGCTGGAGTCCTTGGAACCGCCCGAGCTGCTCTTGCCGCTGTCGGCCTTGGAGTTCTTACCGGAACCACCGCCGTGGTCCTTGGACGACTTCGACGGGCTGCTGCTGTGGTCCTTTCCGCCGCTGGACCGGTTCGAGCCGGGGCCGTGCCCGCCGCGGCCGCCACCGGAGGAAGAAGGACCGCGGCCCGCTCCCCCACCGGAACCCGTACCGCGGCCGGAGCCGTCGGCGGAGTTGTTGCGGGAACCGCTGGAACTCTTCGGCCCCTTCGACCCGCCACCCGATCCGGACTTGCTGTTCAGGGACTTTCCGCCCCCACCGGAACCCCCAGATCCCTTACCTGAGGGGGAATTTCCCAGGAATCCGCCGGACCGGTTCACCGTGACCTGCCGGGATTCCTTGACCTGAACGGCCTGCGCTCGCGCTTTCTTCAAATCCAGCGCCTTGTTGCGGGCGTCCGCACCCTTTTCCCAGCGCTTCGCGGCGGCCAAAAGCCAGGTCCGTACGACGCTCTGCTGCTGCCGGGTGCCGACGGTGTTCTTCCCGCTGGTGTTGTCGGGGGTGTGGTCGCCTTGGAAGGCGTCGCTGGAGGCACCGTTGACGGCCGCGTCCTCAGCCCCGGTGCCGGTCTGGGCGGTGGTGGGGTTGAGGGTGAACGCGGCCGATCGGGCGGGCTGGACCGGGGCCGCCATGGACGCGAACAGGCCCGCCTGGGGGCCGTCCTGGGCGCCGGTGTGGGCGCTGTTCGGGGCGGCCGTGGGCGGCTGGTTGGGGTCCGGGACAGCCGCGGGGGCGGTGTCGGCCGACATCAGATTCCTCACTCTCTGTCAGTACCTCCCAGGTACCGCCCGCCCGAAGAAGATCCTCACGGGCGGGCGTATGGGGGGCGTCGGTGTGTGTTCTTTGCGGCTGGGAGGTACGTGGGAGGTACTTACGCTTGGCTACTCCTCGTGTTCCTCCTGGCCGCGACGGCGAGGACCAGGGCGAGGGCGCCGCCACCGATCAGGACGCCTTCGTTGATGCCCCCGCCGCCACCGGTGCCGCTGGTGCTGGTGGACGAGCCGGCGGCCTCCATGTCCGTGCCGGTGCCGGAGTTCAGGGACGCGTACTGGGTCCGGCACAGGTCCACGACGTCCTTGTAGGAGGGGCTGCCGAAGCCCTTCCCGACCAGCCCCTCCTTGCCCTTGATGCACTTGCCGACGGACGTCTGGAACGCCTTGTCGTCGCTGGTCTGCTGCTCCTTCTGGGCCTCGGCGGCACGGTTCATCTCCCGCATCGTTTCGAGATCCAGGACCTTCTGCTTGTAGGCGAATTCCCGCGCCTTGGCCTCGTTCTCGGCGGCGCTGGAGGAATACGACTGGTAGCCGATTAGGGTGCCGCACGCGATGACGGTGACGCCGATCGCAGTGGCGACCTTTCCGCGCTTGGTGAGGCCGGGCTTTACCGGCTGCACCGGGGTTCCGTAGGGGTTGGCGAATTGCCCTTCGAGGAATTCCAGGTGTTCGTTGTCGTGGTTGTGGTCGTTCATTTCATTCTCCGTTCGCTCGGGCGCGGTAGGCGGCTTTGACCAGCAGGTTTTCGATGGTGGGGAGGTCCTGGTCGGGGAGGTCGTTGAAGGCGAAGAACTGCATGTGGACGCCGTCTTCGGTGAGGATCTGCTGCATGTACGCCACGGCTCGTTCGCGGCTCGTGGGGGTGACGTGGCCGGTCTTCTCGAGGACGCCTTGGGCGCCGCGGATGCAGACACGGCCGGTGGGGCTGAAGTCGAGGGACTGGCACCATCCGTACCGGCGGATGACGGCGAGGGTCTGCTCCAGGTGCTGGGACGGCTTCTGCGGGACCGGGTTCTGCCACCAGCCCAGACCTGCCATCGCCTCCCGTACGGACTTAGGTAGCAGCCGGTGGTGCCAGCTCGGCGCCTGCGGGCTGGCAGGCACTGGCAGAACGGGGGGAACTGCCAGCGGACGGACACGGGCTGGCACCCCGGCCGGGTCTGCCAGCCGGGGCTCCTGCTTGTGCCAGTCGGTCAGGGCCATTCCGTCTTCCTCTGCCAATGCCAGTCGGGGGTAGGGGTCGGGGGTGCCAGCGGCCTGCCAGCTGCCAGTGCCAGTCACGAGGCGAGCCGCATCGGCTTTGCCAGCTCGGCGTGGCCGGCCTCGACGGCCAGGGTGCGCAGCTGCTGGGCGCGGGAGCGGGAGACGCCGAGGGCCTGGCCGAGCGTGGCGTCGCTGGGGGCCTTACCGTCCTTCTCCTTCAGCAGCTGGTAGACGTCGACGACCTCGCTGATGTCGACGCCGCTGGCACCGTTGGCAGTGCTGGTGGCAGTGCTCTGGCTGGCGTTGGCATTGGCAGCCTGCGGGCTGGTGGCAGCCTCGTTGGCACTGGCAGTGCTGGTAGCGCTGGCAGATCCGGCCGGGGCGTTGGCAGCTGGGGTGGTAGCAGCGTTGGCAGGCTGGCTGGCAACCGTGCGGCTGGCACTGGCAGGTCGACTGGCAGGTGCCGGGGTGGCACTGGCAGCGCGCTGGACGATCTCGGCGGCGCGGCGGCTGGCAGCTTCCTTCTCCGCGGCGGCCCGGGCGGCTGCCTCCTCGTTCTGACGAACGCGGCGGGCGGCTTCGGCGGCGCGCTCCTGCTCGGCGGCGACCCGCCGGGCGTGCTCCAGCTGCTCCTGCCGCTGGCGGCGCTCGTCTTCGTCGGCGGCCGCGCGCTGCTGGCGGGCGATCTCCTCGAGCTGGGCGCGGTGTTCGGCCTGGGCGAGCTCGCGCTGACGGTCGGCTTCCTCCTGGGCCTGCTGCTGCTCGCGGGCCTTCCGCTCACGGTCCAGGCGCTCGTCCTCCTGCTCGCGGCGCCGTTCGTCCTCGAGGCGCTGCTGCTCGCGCTTGTACTCGTCGGCCTCGCGCCGCTTCTGCTCGTCGTACTCCTCCTGCTCGCGGTGCCGCTTGTCGGCGGCGTCCTGCTTCTCGCGGGCGATCCGGTCCTCTTCTTGGCGGCGCTTCTCCTCTTCGCGGGCGGGCAGGGCGATGGCGTCGGTGACGCTCATGCCGTCCTTGGCGAGGGAGAGCACCAGCACCTGGTCCGCGGTGGCCTTGCGGCGCCAGGCCCACCGGCCGTGCTCCTTGCGGAGCTTGCCGATGTAGATCCGGCGCTCCCGCTCCAGGTTGAGGACGGTGTCCCACTTGCGGATCCCCCAGAGCCGCTGACGGCGCCACAGCACGAACGTGCCGACGGGGTTGAGGAGCCAGCGGGAGGGGTTGGGGCCCTCGATGTGCTTGTCCGCGACGATCTCGGCGATGCGGCCGATGGCGTGCCGGGCGGCTTCGACGGCGATGACGAACAGGATCGGGATGACGCCGTGCATGCCGGTGCCGACCGGGTCGGGCCAGGAGACGACGGCGTTGAAGGCGATGGTGGCGGCGGTCAGGCCCCAGGCGGTGTAGCGGAGGAGGGGGTAGGGGATGCGGCGCCAGGTGAGGAGGAGGTCGAGGGCGAGGAACGCGATGATGCCGGCGTCGACGGCGATGGGGAACGCGTGGGCGAACTTCCCGAAGTGCTTGGCCTTGGCGAGGTCGGTGACGGCGGCGTAGGAGCCGATGAAGCCGAGGGTGGCGATGACGAGGACGGCTCCGACGACGATCCCGGTGAGGATTTTCTGTGCCTTGGTGAGGGGCTGCTGTTCGGTGGGGGTGGTCCCCGGCGCGGTGGGCGCGAGGGGGCCGTCCGCGTGGGGGCGGTGCGGCTCGTTGCCGTTGGCCGGGGTGGTGGTCACGGGGATCGGGTCCTTTCGTGGTCAGGCTGTGTGTGGGGGGGGGTTGTTCAGGCGCGGTAGACGGGCGGGCGGACGCCGGCGCGGAGTTCGCGGATGAGCGAGCACGGCCCCTTGGTCGCGCAGTACGCGTCTTCGGTGTCCGGCAGGACGTTGCCCGTAGTGCCGTGCATCTGCCGGGCGACCTCGTTCACGACGCGCAGCATCTCGCCGTCGTTGGGCCGGCAGGCGCTGTTCTGGTTGCCGACGCCGTGCCGGTGGGCGCTGAGGATGTGCTGGCGGGCCTGGCGGGCGGCCCAACGGCGGCTCTGGGGGCCGGTGTTCTCATGCACGTGCCCGCCGTCGTAGAACGTGTCCTGGTGGCAGGCCGTGCAGTGGTACGTGACCATCTGGACCGGCGGCTTGTCGGCGAGCCACTTGCCCTCGAACTCGTACACGATGACCTCGGCCCCGGGGACCTCGGTGTGCGCGAAGGCGGTGACGAGGCCGACGCCGTCCGCGATCGCCCCGCGCGCGGCGACGTTCCAGAAGACGCGGGGCAGGAACTCGTCCCATCCCTTGCCGTGGGGCCACTGCGCGTACATGACGCCCTGCTGCGGGTCGAAGGTCGCGGTCCCGTCGGCGTTGTCCCGCTTGTACTGCTCGATCTGCTCGATCGAGCCGAAGTACGTCGCGCTGAACTCCTCGGACTCCAGGAAGATCAGCCCGTAGCCGTCGGGGCGGGTGTCGTGGCCGTCGTCCTTCAGCATCTCGACCATGTCCTCGTATCCCGCACTGCCGGGGAGGATGGTGCCGACGAGCGGAAGCCGGTAGCGGTCGCAGCTGGTGACGTGGGTCGGGTTGGTGTCGCTGACGTTGTGCGGCGTGCCGTACGTGTTCCGGATCGTGATGCTCATGGATGGTGCTCCCTTCTGGGTCAGGCGCTGTGGCGGATGGCGGGCTGGAGGATCGTGTTGGCGGCGAGCTGTTCGAGGGCGTCGGTAACGATCTGGCTGTGGTCGAACGCGAGGGCGATGTCCGGGTCGTTGAGGGGCACCCAGTGGACGGCGGCAGCGTCGTCTCCAGCGCGGGCGGTGGTCTCCTCGGGGACGGTGACCATGTAGGCGGCGGTGACGTACCGGCCGCGAGGGTCGCGGTCGGGTGCGTCGTAGACGCCGACCAGGGTCAGCGCGGCGGCGTCGACCTGGACACCGGTCTCCTCCAGCAGCTCGCGTGCGGCGGCGGACCGGGAGGTCTCACCGGGGTCGACGTGTCCGCCGGGCAGGGCGAGCTTGCCCTGGTGGGGTGGCCAGCCTCGCTCGATCATCAGGACGTGGCCGTCTCGGACACAGATCACGTCGGCGGTGTAGCGGATGGTCTCCAGGGTTTCGGTGTCAGTCATGGGTGTCCTTCCAGAGCCGGGGCGGGGGGGGGTAGTGGTCTAGCGGTCGATGCCGCAGCGGCACTTGGGGCCGTGGTTGCTGGCGAGGGCGTGCAGGTCTTTGAGCGTGAGGTCGCCGACCTTGCCGCCCTTGAACTGCATGCCGCTCAGGTCGCCGGTGGGGAGCGTGTCGGTGGCGAGCTGCCAGTCGCCTTCGAGGATCACGGTGCGGCCTCGGCGGCGCATGGTTCCAGCGTTGAGGACCTTGGAGCGGCGCTTTTTGGTGGCTTCGCGCTGCTTCCGGAAAGCCTCCGAGACTTGGCGTTGCGCTTCGGTGGTGGCGCCGCTCGGGACTGCGGGGCTCTGTTGTGTCGCTCGGTACTGCTCCTCGGGCGTGGGGATGGAACTGAACTTTCGGCTGGGGCGGAGGAAGCCCATGTCAAACCTCTCTGGTGGTCAGGCGGCGAGGTGGAGGGCGCGGCGGATTCGGCGGGCGATGCGCTGTCGGAGGGTGGGGGTGGTGGCGGTCCAGGCGAAGTACGCCTCGTACTCGGTGTCCGTCCAGCCGGCGGGGTCGCCGTGGGTCTGGCGGAACTGGAGGCCGGTCACTGGTCGGTCTCCTTCGCCGTCGTCGCGGACGCGTCCGTGGTGGCGGGCTGGAGGCGGGTGAGCGGGCCGTCGGTGAGCTCGGTGAGGAGCGTGCGGAGCAGGCCCTCGACGACGATCGTGAAGACGAGCAGGACGGCGATGCTGACGGGGTTGCGGTCGTCGAGGAGGTTGTAGAAGCCGAGGCCGGCGCTGAGGGTGCCGCCGTAGTAGAGGGCGTTGGCGGCGGTCTTGATGGCGTTGGCCTTGATGCGAGGCTTGTTCACGATCAGTCCTTGGGTTGTCGGGTGGTGGTTGCTGGTCGTGCTCGACACGGGCCCGGGGTGCGGGTCGGCCTCGGGGACGGCCAGAGGGTGGGCCCGGTCGTGCCGGGCCCTGGTGGTTCAGGTGCGGCCGGTGGCCTGGCAGGCGGCGCAGATTCCGCCGGGCCAGTTGTCGAACCAGCCGCTACAGATGGAGCACTGGCCGGCGTTGGCGAGCAGGTGGCGGGCGAGTCGGATGAGGTGCTTCACCGGGGGTTCCTCCTCTCGGTGGGTCGTGGTGGTCGGGGGGGGTGGGGCCCGGCCGGTTGTCGGCTCGGACCGGGCCCCGGTCGGGGGTGCTCAGTTGATCTGCACGCAGGTGACGGTGCGGTTGGCGTCGACGTTGACGAACGAGTCGCAGCGGCCGCACTGGAAGCCGCTGGGGTACGTGTCCATGACGGCGTCGCAGCACTGGGGGGTCTCGCTGATGCCGAGCTCGTCGCCCTCGTCCAGGGCGTCGATGTGGATTCGCGACACGGCTGGTCGGTCCTCTCTGAGGTCAGTGGTCGATGGCGGCGCACGCGTTGGAGGCGTGCTGGTGGAGGTCGGGGTCGGCGAGCGCGAACACGAGCGCCTCGCCCGCACGTTGGGCGTTCTTCTGGGAGTCGAACGGGAGGGTGCGGAGGGCCGGGTTGGAGTCGGGGTTGGTGAGCCGGGCCACGGTGAGCGCCAGTCCGGTGAGGACGTCGGTGCCGTCGGGGGAACCGGCGAGGGTGACGGTGAGGAGCTGGGTGTCGTCGCGGTTGTGCCGGTCCAGGCAGAGCAGTCGGATCCCGTCGAGGATGAGGTCGATGCCGGGGTGGATGCCTGCCAGGTCGTCGAGGAGGCCGGCGAGGTCGGGGTCGAGTGGGGGTACGGCGTTGCCGTCGGTGGAGGGGAACGGGCCGGACATCAGGCGTCGTCCTCGTCTGCGTACGGGTCGGCGATCTCCCCGAACACGTCGTCCAGTGCCTGGACCGCCGTCATCAGGTCGACCTCGCGGTGGTCCATGACCGTGCGGTTCATCTCCCGCGGGTCCAAGCCCGTGAACAGGTCGGTCAGGTCCCCGGCCAGGTCACCGTGCTTGTCGGCGAACGCGTCCCGGTCCGTCTGCGAGTTGGCGTTCAGCGCGTCCCAGTCCACGTCCGCGAGCGCGTCGAGCGTGCGCCGCAGTCGGGGCTGGCCGTCGCGGGTGATACGGGCCAGCGTCTCCCGGTCCGGAACCGCCTCCGTGGCGGTGGTGAGCGCTTCCAACTCGGTCGCGGTCAGGTCGACGCTGTGGCAGTCGCCGGTCCAGTCCGCGCCACGCAGGTCGATGGGGGCGATGTTGATGCGGGCGATGGGCTGTTCGCCGGCCGGGCGGTCCGCCGACAGGCGGGCGATCGCCTCGGCCAGGGCGCGGATGGCTTCGCTGCGGTCCATCACGCCACCGCCTTCAGGACGCGGTCCGAGCCGGTCCACACAGTGCCGACCGGGAACGGCTCGGCGCCCGGGCGGAGCGTGTCGATGACGATGACCGCGAACTGAGCGGAACGCCGCTTCAGGATCCGGCGGGCCTCGGACGGGTTGGTGATGACGTCGAGGACGCGGAACGCGCCGTCGGTGTTGTCGTAGACGACACCGGGCTTACGCGGGCCGATCTGCTCGGCGACCACGCGGCGCAGGTTTTCGTCGGCCTGTCCGGTGGTGGTGTCGGTGATCGCCATCAGACGTTCACCGCCAGCAAGGTCCGAGCATCGTCAGCGAGCTGCTTGGCCGGCACCTTCAGGTTGAGGGCCTCGATCGTGTCGGCCGGAACACCGGTCAGCGCGGTGAACAGCGTGTCGACGTCCTGAAGGATCGCCGAGTAGGTGTCATCGACGGCCTTCTCCGCGTCGCGCGCGGCCTGGCGGCGGGCCCTCAAGTTGAGCGCGCCGTCCCACGCGGCGGCCTTGGCGGCCTGCTCGGCCTTGGCGTGCAGCTCGGTCAGGTTGTACACCGGCCGAGCCAGAAGCCGCATGACCTGAAGGAGTCGGACGCCCTCGATCGTGGCGTCTGCGCGGAGCGGGTTGGACAGCCAGCGCGCCAGAGTGGCAGCGAGCTGGTCGATGGGCGCAGAAGCAGCGGCGGACACCTGGTGGACGTTGTCGCCGGGGTGTGCTGCCCCGGACGGGCTTGCCATGAGAAGCTTCATGACGGTTCTGCCTCCTGATTGAGCAGGTAGGGCGGTTCCAAGTCCTTTGCGGTGTTGCGAGCACCGCTTCGGACACGCGACCCCGGTTCGGCGAAAGCTGCCCCGGGGTCGTGCTGTATCTCCAGTAGACCACTGATATAGACTTGGGTCAACATCATGGGGCAAGATGAAGAGGTACCGCAGAAGACCGAGGAAGGGAGGCCGCCAGAAATGGTGACGCTCGCCGAGATCGCAAGACGCGTTGATCTCAGCAAGCAGCGGGTCCAGCAACTCGCTCACCGCGACCCGGACTTCCCGGTCCCCAAGGAGGAGTGGCAGAAGGTCGGCCGCTACTACTTCCTCCCTTGGGAGCCGGTGAAGGCGTACTTCGAAGCCCGACAGCCCGAGCACGGCGTGCACTTCGCGAAGCGAGCCGAGCGCCGACGGGAGGAAGGCGACGAGGGGACCCACGGTGAGAGCTCCAAGGAGTCGTGATCAGTTCTGACTCCATGCCAGCACCGCTCAAGGCCAGCGGAGTTGCTCCCACTGTTGGCAATGAGCCCGGACGGGAATTGCCAACAGACAATCAGCGCGAACAGGGCAGGAAGCCCTCCCAGCGACACACGAGAGGAGGAAGACTCCAGGCATGACGACCTTCCCGGAACTGCTCCGTGAGTGGCGGATGGCAGCCCACATGTCCCTCGCGGACCTGGCGCAGCTCGTCCGCTACGACCGAACGTCGCTCCACAATTTCGAGACAGGCCGCCGGCCGACCCCGTTGTCTGTGGCGGAGGCCGCGGATGAGGCGACGGGAGCGAACGGTGCGCTGGTCGAGCAGTGGCACCGGGAGGACCAGGCCCGTCAGAAGGCCGCTGCCGAGCACCGGGTGCGGGCGGCCGCCCTCGCCATGTCCCGGGACCTGACCGCGCTGGCGGATTTGGACATAGCGGAGCTCCAGGATGGTGTCGCCGCGACCGCGGTGGACTACCTGGGTACTCCCCCGGGCCCGATGATGGACCGCGCCCACACGCTGCGTGCGGAGGCTCACGAGCGGCTCCGGTCCGGGCATCACCGTCCGGCGGACCGGTCGGACCTGTACGTGGCTGCTGGACGGTTGTCTGGGGTGCTGGCGTACGCGCTGCTCGACATGGGCGACGCGGACGAAGCCCTCGCGCACGCCACCGCGGCGGGCCAGTGCGCGGAATGCGCTGGCGACGCGGAGCTGGCGGCGTGGGTTGCCGGGACGAAGTCGCTGATCGCCCGGTTCCAGGGCGATTACGGGCGTGCGCTGGAGTACGTGCGTGACGGCTACCAGTGGGTCGGTCACGGGCAGGGAACCGGGGAAGCGCGGCTGCGCTGTGGTGAGGCGCAGTGCCTGGCCAACCTGGGGGACTCGAGGGCGGCGAACGCCGCGTTGGACGGCGCCGAGCAGGCCCGGGACCGCATGCGGCGCCCGGACACCCTCGCCGGTCTGTTCGGTTTCTCGCAGGCCAAGCAGTCCTACTACGCCGGGTCTTCGCTGATCTGGTTGCAGGGCGGGCACGACGCCGAGCGGGCGGCCCGGGAGGCTGTCGCGGCGATCGAGCTGTGGGAGGCGGGGCCAGCCGATGAGCGGTCGCTGGACGATGAGCGGCTGGCGCACATCTACCTGGCCACAGCCCGGGTACAACTCGACGACGTCGAGGGTGCGGCCGAAGCCATCCGGCCCGTGCTGTCGTTGCCCGTGGAGGAACAGATTTCGTGGATCGTGAAGCGAGCGGACCGGCTCGCGGGAATGCTCTCTGCTCCCCGGTATGCCGGGAACGCGACAGCTTCGGAGACCGTCGAGGCGATCAACGCCTTGGCGGCGTGAGAGGGGGATCAGCATGCAGTTTGTGACATTCCAGGACACCGAGCGCCCATACCCGATCACTGTCGGGATCCCGGAGCCGCACGAAGTCGCCCGGCGGCGTGACTGGCAGGAATCGGACTGGGATAAGCGGTTCCGTCCTCTCACTTCGGAGCAGGAGCGGCGGTTCGAGGTGCGTCTGCGCGCCATGCGCAAGGCTCACGAGAACGAGCGCAAGTCGCGAAGCGAGCCGAGGACACCGCACACGTACCTGGTGGGTGCAGAGGGCTCACCGCTGGTGAAGATCGGCTACACGAGCGGCACGCCGTTGAAGCGGCTGGCCTCTCTTCAGACTGGCCAGCCCATGACGCTGTCGCTGCTGTGGTCCGTTCCCGTCGACATCGAGGACGACCTGCACGAGCGGTTCGCTTCGTACCGGGTGCGTGGCGAGTGGTTCGACCTGACCCCACTGGGCGACGCCGTCGAGGTCGTCCAATCCGCCGCGCAGCAGATGCAGCTTTCCGAGACTCCGTGACGATGTGGAGGTCATGATGCGATCACCGCCCTGAACAGCAGAAACGGCCGAACGGTGGGTTAGACCGTCGACCGTTTCTACGCCGGCGTACTGCGAATACGCGACGGCGATGACCAACCAACCCATGCAAGGAAGGCAGTCGTGAGCGACTCTACTTGTTGGCGATGCTCTCGCGCTGCCTGCGGTCCTGCAGACCCGTGGAGAAGCGCATTGAAAGAGCCTGATCCGAGAACCCTGATCGCCATCCCACCCGTGGTCACCTTCGCCACCGGGGCCGCCCTACTGGTCCGCCTCGGCATCGCGAAGAACATGACCAGGGAAGGCGTGCGGCGTCTCTCCAAGCACCCCGAGTGGCCGTTCGGCCCGGACCGCCCGCACCCGTACTGGGACCTGGCGAACGCGGACGTGATGGAGACGAAACCGTTCCTCGAGTTCTTCAAGGAGCACCCGATCGTCGGCCGCGGTCCTGACAGGGAGCCCCGACAACGCAAGCAGCCATGAACGCGACCGGGCCTGGGATCGCAGCCTCAGCGCCCCGACGCAGAACGGCCGGCAAGAGGCGCAGCACCTCTCCCGGCCGTCCAGGCAAGTCACAGCGGGTTGCACCCCGCTGGTTCTTCGAGTCCCACCAACTGAAAGAAGGTCCTCAGCGATGAGGGTACCCTCGCTGATCCGGGTTACCGCAAGTAGCCCCGTCACGATCCTCCACACGGCTCAGGTGGTCGCGTGAGCCTGCTTCCCATCCTGTGGGCGCTGAAGACAGCCCCGGTCGTCGACGCCGAGGAGCGGGCCATCATGGTGACGCTCGCAGAAAGCGCCTGGTCAGACGGCACTGACGCGTTTCCGTCGAAGAAGACGATCGCCGAGATCGCGAAGATCGACCCGAAGACCGTGCAGCGGCGTCTGAAGACGTTGACGGCGCGAGGCCTGATCTCGAAGGGCAACCAGAACGCGGCTGCGTACATCCCGGAGCACTTCCGGCCGCAGGTGTACGACCTGATGATCCCGTACTCGTGGTTCCCGGACATCGATCAGGTGAACGCGGAGCGCAAGGCGAAGGGGAAGCGTCCACTGACGCCGGAGGAACGGCCCGACCTGGCGGAGGCCCCATCGCGGAAAGCGCGTGCGGACAAGGGGAAGCCCCGGAAGAAGCCTCAGAGCGAGGAGGGGACTACAAGTCCCCAGGGGGAGGACTCTCAGTCCCCCGGTCAAACCGGGCAGGAGGGGGGGACTACAAGTCCAGGGGGAGGGGACTACAAGTCCCACACCGGGGGACTGCAAGACCCCCAACCCTCCCCTACTAACCCACCCCGGAACACTCCCCGTCCTTCCGTCCCCGACAACCTGGCGGCGGACCAGGACGGAGGGACGGACGGGCGAGAGGTCCCCAATCAGGTACGGAGGAATCCGGGCGTCGACCTGTTGTCGTCGATCGGCGCCGAGAAGCCGGAGTTCCTTTTGACTGGAAAGACGCTCCAGGACCAGGGACTGGCTGTGGCTGGCATGCTGATGGAGGGGTGGACGCCGGACCAGCTACGGCAGGTGATCGCTGGAAGGCCGTTGCCAGATCAGATCCACACGACGGTGGGGGCGGTCGTGTCCAGCCGGCTCCGCCAGGCGCTCACCGGACCCGTGCCGGACACCGTGCGGTCTGCTGCGCATGCGCCATCGATGTCAGTGGGTGTCGATACGCTGCCGCGACCGACCGTCATCCCCATGCAGAACTGCGACCGCTGCGACCGCGGCTTCCGTGCGCCCGAGCGCGGCCTGTGCCGCTCTTGCCGAGAGGAAGTGGACGCGTGACCGGGCTACTTCCCAAGGGCCGATTGCCTGACGGCCAGACCGCCCTGTACCGCTTTTACGCGGCGGATGGAAAATTGCTGTACGTCGGGATCACTCAGGATCTGGAGACCCGTTGGAAGTCGCACCAGCGGGACAAGATCTGGTGGATCGACGTGGCTCGCAAGGAGTACGTGATCCTCAAGAACCGGTCCGCGGCTGACCAGGTTGAGCGCACGGCGATACGTACCGAGCATCCTCGGTACGACCGGACCAGGCCAGGGCATACGACGGCTGCTGGCGAGCTCCTCTACAAGAGGCCTCTGAATGACCCTTACCAGGAGGGCATCGTTGCGCGGGCAGAACGTGCAATCAAGGCCGACCTAGAGTCCGACCGCATTCCCAGCTGGTCGCTCTTGCCCACGGAATCAGTCCTGGCCGAGCAGCACAGGACGTCCAGGGCTGCTGTCGATCACGCGCTGTCGAGACTCTCTGCGGATGGCTTGCTGGTCGCCGTCAAGCACCAGTACGTGAATGCGCCACGCGCGGGATTCCCGCAAGTCTCAGCGTTCCAGCATGGCCCTCACTACGTGTTGGCGGCGCACCACTTCGGGCAGGAGTCCTTCACTGCTGACGATCTTGCACCGTATGTGCCTCATTCCCGCACGATGGTGTTGCAGAACTTATCGCGCCTCTGCAAGCACGGGCTCGCTCGTTGCGTAGCACGGAAGCCAGTCGGCCGATACGTGCTGACTGAGATGCCCGAACCCGACCCTGTTCGTCTGGAGCCGGCCACGCGCCAAGACGTTGCCCAGATGGAGGAGTGGCTGGTTGGGCAAATCAACGCGGACCAGAAGGCAGAGACAGATCCTCAGACGTTGAGTCGGCTGGAGCGCGATCGTTGGGTCGTAGAGGCGTGCACCGATGAGATCGTGGGCTTTATCGGACATAGAAGTTCGGAGGTCCTTGCCGAGATGGCCTACTTCTATGCTCAGCGTCCTGGTTACCAGGATGTCTGGAAGCCGCAGCGTCTCGGAGGGCCGAAAAAGCCAACCCGGTGATTCCCGCTCTCGGCGCTCCTGAACGTTCGGCCCGGAGCCCGGCGAAGGGCCCCAGGAGCACGCGGCCTGGGGGCCTCTGGATCTACCCTGCCCGGGCATGCTCCGGGCAACCGTGCGGCGCCCCTGGGTCTTCGGGCCGGGGGCGCTATGGTGTCGGCGGCTAACCGGGCTGCGCCGCCTGGGGGTTGCCTCCGCGGGGAGCGAGAAGGGCGGCAGCGTGGCCTGAGAGCACACGTGGACCACTTCTCGTCGAAGGGGAATGCCAAGGCGGTCGGCACGCGCATGCGGGCCGTTGCGGAACTCAGAGTCCGGGCTGTCGCTGCGCGGTGACGGTTCGGGCGCGCGTACAGGACCCCGAGAGGCAGCGTCTTCTCGGGGTCTTCTGTCTGCCACGCGTCGGCGTATGCGGGGAACGGCCAGCCGGGAGCGCGGCACGATGCAGGTATGGACGATGAGGAGTTCGACAAGCGGTTCGAGGCGCCTCGTGAAGTCCGGGAGCTTCGTCGGGCCTATCTGGTCTGGACTGTGGCGGAGCTCCGGAAGGCGATGAAGGACCTTCCCGACGACACCTTGATCAGCGCACGCCTGGCGAGCCGTCCAACGGCACTGCCCGATCAGACCTAACGGTGTGAGGGCCCCAGGAGCACGCGGCCTGGGGCCCTCACGATCTACCTGCCCGGGCGTGCTCCGGTCAACCGTGCGCGGCGCTCGTGGACTTCGGCCCAGGCAAGCGCCGACGGAACGGAACCGCGCCCCGCTGAAAGACTTCCCCATACGTCCCGTGAAAGGACCAGCACCGAATGACCATCAGCGAGAGGCAGGCAGCCGAGCATGCCGGCCTGTGGAAGGCCGACCGGGGCCAGGCCCCGCACTACACCGCCAAGGGCTTCCTCGGCACCGGGTGGACGTGTATCGCCTGCCCGCTGGACGGCTGCGACTGGCACCACGACGACCCGGTGGACCGGCCTACCGCGCCCGAGGAGCTGGAGGCGATGGTGCGTGAGCACCTTGAGGGCCACAGCGCGGTGGACTTCCTGCGCTCTCTCCAGGCGGCGCGGGACGCCATCGTTGCTACCCGGGAGTCGAACAACCGGGCCTGGGACGTCGTCAACCTTCACCGGCTGCGCGCCATCAAGCGGGGCGAGCACCCGACCATGGATCCGGTGGCGCAGATGCTGTCCGCAGCCCTCGTGGGTACTGCGGAGCACGATGACGTACGGCGGGAACTGACGGAGACCAGCGAGGGCGTTGCTGGGGCGCAGGGAATCGCGTCCGTCCCCGCAGCAGAGAGGACGACGTGATGGGAACGCAGATACAGGCGTCCGAACACGGCAGCGAGAGTGACCTGTTCTCCGCACTGGAAGCCGCCATGGACGGCAACCTCAGCCTCAGCAAGCGACGCGACCTGCTGAACGCCTACACGAAGGCCGTTGAGGACCGCGCCGGATCAGAAGCCCACCTTGCCAGTCTCCGCGACCGAGCTGAAGCGTGTGAGGCCGGGAAGTGCGTGCACGCGGTCGCCGCCAACAAGGCCGAGTCCGACGCTGGGATGGTGCGGAACTCGCTGGTGAACGCTGTGGAGTACCTGGACGACCGGGACGGCCTGAACGGCACGCAAGTGGCCAGGCTGCGCAGCATGCTCGACCGTGCGCTCGGCTGACGCTGCAAACCGTCGCCTGTACAGGGAACGGCCGGCCGGAAGCGCGGGACGATGAGGCCATGCCACAGGACCCCGCCTTCCCGTCCGTATACGAGTACGCCCTGGCCCGGCGCTGCACCCATTGCCGCGCGGAGCCCGGCTTGCCCTGCAACGCCCCAAGGAAGCACGGCGACATCGCCAGCAGGAACCGGATTCGGGCCCAGGTCGGACAGCCGCCGATGGAGATCAACCCGCTTGCCCTGCTGCACATCGTGCGCGTCAACGCCGGGAGCCGGCACCAGGACCGGGATATCGCTGCCGCGCCGTGGCCGGAGGATCGGGAGCCCGGGCGCCGGTACGACACACTGGGCTGACGCTCAGTCGGCCCTGTAGCCGAGCTGGGGGCCCTCGAGAGCGCGCGGTTCTGGAGCCTTCGGACCTACACTTCCCGTATAGGCATTGCATCGCCATGCTGATACGGGTTACGGTGGTTTCACCGCGCAGGGGCAGCCCTCCAAGACTGTTGGTCCCCTGCGCGGTTCCAAACCCCGAGCCTCCCAAGGAAGGTCGGTGCCCGAAGTCTGGCCCGACCAGCCCCATCGACCTTCCCGAGGTGACTCGAATGACCGGAACCGCTGGCTACAACGGCCAGATCCCGACCGACCCCACCCAGCTTGTCGTACTACTGCTCGCCGCAGCGGCCGTCATCGGCCGGCTGAGCCCCGAACAAGTCGACACCGTCAAAGCAGTCCTCGCACTCCCGGGCGGGTACGTGGCCCCCGGAGAGACCCCTCGGGCCGCCGCCGCACGAGAGCTCCAGGAGGAGACCGGCATCAGCGTCGCCCCTGAAGACCTGACCCAGATCGGCGTCTTCGGCCAGCCCGGCCGTGACCCGCGTGGCCACTTCGTCACAACGGCTTACAAGGTGAAGGTGCCGAGCGGCACCACAGCTCGGGCCGGGGACGACGCTGCGGCCGTGCGCTGGGTGCCTCTCACCGCTCCTGGCGACCTGGCGTTCGACCACAGCGAGATCGTCCGCGCTGCCCGGGTCCACAACAGCAGTCCCTGACAGACCGCCGCTTTTGAACTCCGGAAAGGAACCAGCAATGCGAGTCAACAAGTACACGTTCGAACTGAGCACCGGAAAGACCCTCCGCGTCGTGGGGACGACCAACGAGAAGGCCGCGCGACGGCTCGCAGAGAAGGAGGTGGAGAAGCCGAGGCACGCCGGAGCGAAGGTCGGGAACCTCAAGGAGATCGAACGTGGCCGCTGGGGGTAACAGCCCGCCTCAGCTCGCCCCGCACGACCATAGACACCGCCCCGGCCCGAGAGGATCCCCATGACCGACTACCCGTACCTCCCCGCCGACTGCCGCAACAGCCGCTGCACCCACGACCCCGACCGCTGCCTGCGCTACCGCTCCCGCCGCTGCCTGTCCGGCGAATGCACCCACGCCCGCCAGAACCTGCTCTGCGCCGTGAACTACCCGTCCCCCTCCAGCCACCGCGGTGGTACTGCCTGATGCCCGCGAACCCGATGGGCTGCCGATGGTGCGGCATAGACCAGCGCGGCCATGCCCGGCAGTGGAAAGCCCCGGTCGGCTGGCACAAGTGGGAGCAGCCAACCCAGCAGCAGATCAAGGAGCGGATGCTGGCCCGTAGCGCGGCCAGCTCCCCAGGCCCGCCCTCTGCCTGAGCTCCTGGACCGCGCCCGACCGTCTCCCCCACCGGCGGTCGGGCTTCGTCGTGTCCGCCCCGTCTGTCAGACCCTGATGGAAGGATGGCTCGTATGCCCGCCCGTACCTCGAAGGCGCTTCAAGCCTGGAACGACCTGAACGACCGCCAGCAGGGCACCCTCACCGTCATCTACGACCTCGACCAGGCCGCCGAGGCTGGCCGCCGGATCGGTGCGGCCCGCGGCGAGTACGACAACCGGCCCGCGGACGCCTGGCGCAGCATCGACTTCGCTCACGAACCCGCCCTGCGCCGCATCTTCGGCTGGACCCTCCTCCAGGAGCGTCTGATGGGGCGCGGTTGGGACAACCAGGGCAACGGCTCCACCATGGCCGCCCTCGAGCGCCGCGGACTGGTCACACGGGACGGCCGGCCCACCCAGTGGGGATGTATGCGCACGGTGCGTCTGACGCGGGAGGGGCGTGCCGCCGCCCGTGCCGGCACCAGTCTCGCCCCCGGCGGCCCCCGGAAGGCTGCCCTCGGTCACCGGTCCTGGGAAGTCCTCGCTCTGCTGTGGTCCGCGCACCTGCGCGGGGAGCCCCTGAAGTGGGGGTACTCGACGACGATCGAGCGCGCGCTGATCGACAAACACGTCCCGCCCCTGGCCCGCTTCCTGCCCACCGGCGGGTACGAGATCACCGACCGGGGCCGCGACTTCTACCGCGAACACCATGCCGCCCACGTAGCCGCACACCCCACCGTCCGAGCACCCCACCCCGACGGCACCGACGCCGAACCGTGGCCGCCAGCTGCGGATAAACTCCTCGCCGAGCACCGGCAGTTCTACTGCGGCCTGCTCAAGGCGTGGAAGGACGCCTGCACCGCCCAGCAGGGCGCCGAGCAGGAAGCAGCTGCCCAACTACCAAAGATGCCGGGCGCCCTCCCGGCCGCCGTCGTCGCCCAGGCCGAGGCGCGGCACAAGCTGTGGTGCGAGACCGCCCAGCAGCGGGCCGACCTCGCCGCCAGGCACGCCGAAGACCTCCGCACCCGAGCCGAACACGCGGCACGGGCCTACGCCGTCGCAGCCCTCGCCGCCTTCGGAGCGGCCGTCATCCAGGGGAACCCGCTCGACAGCATGGCCCCGCCCACTCCTGAGCCCGACACCTGGGACGAACCTGCCCTGTCCGCGCCCACCGCGACCGGCATCAACGCCATCGACGCCGAGGCGACCAAACTGCACGCCGCCGCAGTGGGCAGGCCAGTGAAGCGGCGCGGCCCCGCGCCCACACGGCGCACCCGGCGCGGAAACGTCCGCGTCACCGAGAAGCCGCCGACTGAGCCCGGGGCCGCCCTGTACGCGCTCGCCGAGCATCTCCGCGAACACGTCCAAGGCGGTGCGCTCCTACGCCGCCTTCACCCGTCAGGCTGACCCGCCGCACCTACGCCGCGTTCCCCTGTCCGGCCTCCCGCGGATCCCCCACCGGCCGAGTCAGCCCATCGTCTACGGCCGCACGCCGGCCCGGCTCCGTCTCGTCCAGCTCCCAGTGGTGCCGGCACTCCTCACACCGCACCCCGTCCACGACCTCGTCCTCCCCGTTCGGGCAGTCCGTGCCGTCCCCACGCCCCACACACGCTTGCCTGGTAGCCCCCATGGAGTCGACCGTGCGACGGCCTACGCGGGGCGGGGAGGGTGCTTGCGGGGGCGCACAGACGCTCACCCCCGTCACCGGGCACGATTCCGCCCCAGCAGACCCGGCAGGTCACGGCCAGGGCGGGGCGCTACCGCTTGGCGTCGGGGTCCTGGTCGGCGGTCGGGAGCTCGTTGTGGCCCTCCGACCAGTCGTTGACCCACCCGCAAAGGCAGGCGTACCGCCCGTTCACCCCGGACACTTCGGTGCCGCACTCCCGGCACCCGATCGTCGTGATCTCCTGCGCATCGAGGAACCGTGCCTGGGCAGCCATCTTGGCCGCGTCGCGGGAAGTCTGGTCGGTCGTCACGTTCGGCACCCTACCGCCGGGGCCGGCGCTACCCCAGAGATCGGCCCGCACTGCGGGCACGACCACGACCCGCCCGGACCCTGCTGCGCCTGACCCCCACACCTCGGACAGTTCATCGCCCCGCACCCCCAGCGTTGTCGGCAGAAGACCAGACTGCCCCCGGCCGGGCCGGACCGGGAAGGGCGCGCACGGCCGAACGCTCCCACTCCCCGGCACGCGGAAATCCACCGCCCTGCCCGTAGCCGCTGCAACACTCTGCGCAAGCCGACAACGCACAAGGAGACCCCCCGTCGTGGACCTCAACCGCACACCCGCGCAGATCGCCAACGCGGCCGCCGACGAAATCCGCACCCTGAACCACCGCACCATCGACCGGAAGGCCTTCGAGCAGCCCGGGGACGTAGCCGCCACTGTTGAAGCCCTGACTCGGCTCGTTCAGGGACTGCCGCAGTCCCTACAGCAGTTGGAGGCCGGACTGAACAAGCTGCACGACGATCAGCGGATCCGCCTCGACGACCTGCCGCCCGAGGCTGTGTCCCAGCAGGAGATGCGCCGCCGTGTAGTCACGGTCACCAGTGCGCTCCAGGAAGCCCGAGTGACCTTGTCCCGACTGGACCACCAACTCAAGTGGGCTGTCGCCCCGCTGTCGCACATGGGCGGCCTCTGGGAGGGCGACGAGGACGAGTAATCAGGGGCGTTCCAGGCGGGGGAAGCCGGGCGTAGATCCGGGTCAGGATGAGCGTGCTCCCAGCAGAGGAGCCGTAAGCGCCCCCACGACCCGTTATCCGTTTTACGGTGAGGGGAAGTGCTGGAGCAGCCCCGCGGGTTCATGCCGCGGGGCTGTTTCGCGTCCGGGCGCCGTTCGGGCTGGGGGAAGGTGCGGGCCGGCCGGTGGGAGTGTGGGGGTGCTCCTGGAGGGGAGTCGGGCAGGCCCCCGGGACCGGAACCCTGGGGGCACTGCTCGGGACCCCTAAACCCATTTCGGCATTGCATCGCCATGCCTATACGGGTAGTCTGGAGCCCTTAGGTCGACACGCCCCATGGAGGATCCCCGTGACCGACTTCCAGGACGCCCTCAACGCCGTCACCGCCGAACTCACCCCCCACCCCTGGGACTGGTGGACGACCGACGGCACCCGCCTCCGCGTCATTCCCGAGGGCCTGCGCCAAGACCCCGGTGACGGGGTCGTCGAGATCCAGATCTGCGAGGCCGCCCACGTCCAGGTGACGCCGGACGGCCCCGAGTACCCGGTGCGCACCGCCGAGGCGCCCGGCCTGATCGACGCCCTCACCAACCGCACCGAGTGGACCACATCGGGCGGCTTCGGCGAAGGCCTCACCGTCAGGCCCGAGGGCGACGGGATGCGGCTCGCGTACACCGTCTGGGCCCACGACACGACGGGCCAGGGCGCTGACGTGGACCGCACGGTCTTGGTACCGGAGGAGCAGCGGCTGCCGCTCGCGTCTGCGCTGCGCCGCGCCCTGGACGTCGCCCGCGGCTGGGAGTCCTGACCATGCCCGACAAGCCCTGCTGCAAGAACGAGACCTGCTCGTACTGCCAGGCCGCGAAGCAGTGGATCGCCTGGCGCCAGGACGGCGACCAAGCCCACCGCCGGCCAGGACGGTCCGAAGGCGTCCCCGTTGCCCGCGTCAACGGCATCCACTACGTCGTCAAGCCGTACAACCGGACCGACCCGCCCCAGTACCTCGGCTTCGGCGGCACCCAGTTCACGTTCCGGTTCCACGACGGCCGTGAGATCACCTCAAACGACGTCATGTGCCAGGGCGAAATCCCCGACCGCTTCCGCGACCGGCTCCCCGACAACGCCGTCATCGTGCCCCAGCAGCCCGTACGGACCAAGGTGCCGTTCAGCGAGACGGAAGGACTTGAGGCGTGACGATGACCTTCCCTCTGCCCGCCCCCACCGAGGGCGAGCTGGTCTCCTGGATCGCCGAGCACCTCGGGGACCCGATCCGGGACGACGACCACGCCGTCACCCAACTCCTCGACGCCTTCGACTTCGCCACCCGCGGCAGCATGGCCCGCAACAGCCGCGGCCAGATCAAGACCGCGCTGTGGGACACCGAACCGTGGCCGGACACGCCGCCGTTCACATCGAACAGCCCCATCCAGGCCGCCGCGAACCTGCTGAAGGCATTCACCATCACCCGCAAGCCCGCGACCGCGGCCCTCGCCCTCGTCGACCTGCCGATGCCCGTGATCGTGTCCCGGCACCAGTGCCCGTTCTGTCGCCGCTTCACCCGAGCCGACCCGTCAGCCGTCACCCGCCACATGGGGTCGTGCTGGCTGAACCCGGGCCTGCGCTGCTGCAAGACCTGCCGCCACCACCAGGACGGCAGCTACCCCGAAGACGAAGAGTCCTGCACCCACCCCGACGGGCCCGAGCCCGGGGACTACTCGTTCCCCGTCCTCAACTGCCCGCTCTGGGCACCGAAGGAGACGTGACCATTGAACAGCAGCGGAGGATTCACCGGGATCAGCCTGGCGGGCCGCTGGGAATGCGGCGCCTGCGGCGCCACCGGCGACGGCTGGTACGACGAGGACGACGGGCTCGTCCTGCACGACGAGAACGAGCAGCCCTTCGATCCCGCCGAGCACGTATGCGGGGAGGCGTGACCGTGCCCGAGACCGACCTCACCGACGTGCAGAAGGCGTACAACGTCGCCCAGTACGAGATGTTCCAGCTCGCCGCCTACGGCCACCACCGCTACCACCCCAGCGGCGAATGCCTCACCGACGAAGGAAAGCGGCAGGCACGGGACTACAACGACCGCCTCCTCAAAACCCGCACCGACCTCGAAGCCGGTCTCCTGCGCCTGATCGCCGAGCACGCCGAGACGTACTTCACCGACTGGGCCCCGGTCGCCGCCTGGTTGCGGTTCCTCGCCGACGACCCGGGCGAACTGTCCATGCTTGCGCTGCGGCCCGACGAGCGGGACGACGAGACGTACGACGACTGGCGCGCCGAGAGCATGACCGCCCGACTCGCAGAAGCCCAGGGCACCGCCAAGCCGCCGCTTCCCGCCCGCCTGCTGGACCACTGGCCCCGCATCCCCATCGACACCACGGACGACGGCGACTTCTACCGGCTCAACCGGATCGCCGGCCACGCCGCCACCGGATGGGCCCTCGGCCCGAACGGCACGTACGCCCAGAACCGCACCCTCGCCGACACCGTCGACGGCGCCGTCCGCGAAGCCCTCCTGCACCTCCTGGAACTCGGCCTCATCGACATCGACAGCGACCGCATGCACGCCGCCCCCGGATGGCCCACGCACCGCGAAAGGAAGACCACGTGACCGGACAGCTCGTCCAGGCCTGGACCGACATCGCCCCCAAGGACGCCAAGGACCTGGACCTCACCCGGGACCTGCACATCAGCGCCCCGCTCAACGAGAACGGCGAACGCTGCCCCTGGCCGTGGGAGCCCCAGCAACTCGTCGGCGCCCCGATCGGCCAGTTCCACTGCTCGTACTGCGGCGCCATGGTCATGGCCGGTATCCCGCACCCCGACTACGCCCCCGACGACCGCGTCCTCACCCCCGAGAACCTGACCAGCGTCTACGAGTGGTGCGACCCGTCCAAGCTGCGCCACGAGAACGTCAACGGCCGCCTGGAGTGCGTGGGCCTGACCGTCATCATCGGCGACCAGCGCGTCCCGGCCCGGTTCGGGGACACCATCCGCAAGGACGAGGACGGCATGTTCATCGTGATCCCGGCCAGTGAAGGGACCACCACGTGACCCCGCTCGTCATCGTCCTGATCGCCGGCTTCGCCCTCCACACCGCCGTCGGCTTCATCACCCGCACCCCCGAAGACGACCCGACCTCGCTCCACTGGCAGGCCCTGCACGCCTTCCTCATCGGCCTGGGCACCACCGCCGTCTGCGTAGCGGTCGCCGCCTGCTACTTCCTCGCCACCGCCATGCGGCTCCCGTTCTGGCCTCTGCTGCTTACCGCCGACCTCATCACCACCGGGCTGAAGCTGCGCCTGCACCTCATCCGGCAGCGCCAACGGAACGCGGTGAAGGCCCAGTTCGACCGCGCATCCCTCGGGGAGGGCGTGTGAGCCCCGACGACCGCGACGGCCTGCTCCGCTACGACCAGCTCGCCGCCCGCGTCTACGAAGAGCGGCGCATGCCCACCGGCACCCGGGACCTCATCCTGGCCCTTGGCTGGGTCACCCTGCGCGATCCGCGCCGCCACGACCCGGCCGCCCCCACCGTGTGGGAGCGGGCTCGGGACGCGATGAACGCGGACTGGAGGCGGATGTGGACACTCATCGCCGAGGACGCCCCACGCTACGAGCACGACTGGGAAGCAGGCCCACGCGGCTGCCAGGCACCCATGGTGCGCGCCAAGCGCCTGTGCGGGCGAGACACGACGTACGGCTTCGGCGAATTCGACCCGGCCACCGGGTGGATGACCTACTGGCATTTCTGCAACCGGCCACGCTGCCGCGAGTACATGCGGACCATTGAGGCTCGAGCGAAGGGCAGCAAGGACCGGGCCCCGGACCCGATCCCCAATGTCGGCGGCCTGCTGCCGCTGTTCTTCTCCTGGAACTGGGAAGCGAAGTACCGCAAGGCCATGGAGCTGATCAAGCACCAGTCGTCGTGGGAGCCGCCGTCATACGGCTTGTCCGCCGACGAGTGGCCCGAGGTGCCCGGTCAGGAGAAGCCGAAGGCTTTCCCGAAGCTGCGGCTGATCGCCTCCGACGGGGAGATCGTCACCCCGGACGGTCCCAAGTTGGTGGCGGTGAAGGGATGACCGTGCCCCTGACGGACCAGCAACTGAACGAAGCCGAATCCGTCGCCGCTGACTACGCCAAAGGACACTTCCATCTGCGCTCACTCTGCGGGCCTGCTTGCGCCATGGCCGCAGCGATACCGCAGATGGCTGAAGAGATCCGGCGCCTCCGCAGCTGCGCCGAGAGCAAGGAGATCTGACCGTGGGAGCAGCACTGCACCTGGCGCACGTCCAGCAGGCCCCCGTGAAGAAGCGGCGGCCGAAGCGCACCGGTGGCGGCAACGGCAACAGGTTCGCTGAGATCGCCCACCGCATCTACCAAGACGACCGCGCCGACACCCGGGCCCGCACCCTCCTCCTCGCCTCCGCCCACGCCGTAACCATGGCACCGCTGGACGAGGAAACCACCGTGTGGCGGGCCATCTGCAACGCCATCGGTTCCTCCATCACCGGCTGGGACGGCCTCCGCGCCGAGATCAGGCACGACCTGCCCCGCTACATGCCGCCCGGATCCCGATGGTGGAGCGACCCGCTGGACCAACTCTGCCGAGGCCCCCGCGTTCGCATGCACCCCGACGGCCCGGACGACTTCCGGAACAAGCTGAAGATCTGCGGGGAGAAGACCCGCGACAAGGTCGTGGAGAAGGACCCGATCACGGGCTGGCACACGAACCACTTCTTCTGCACCCGGCACCGTGACCACCTTCAGCGGGTCTCCGCACAGGTAGCCGAGCAGAACGCGGCCGCGCCCCCGCCAGTGCCGAACAGCGGCGGTCTGCTGCCGTCATACTTCGACTGCGACTGGGTGTGGATGTACCGGTGGGCCACCCGCAATCAGTCGTGGGAGCCCCCAGAGATGTACGGCCTGCGTGCGGACGACTGGCCCGTGCCCGGCAAGGACCCGGTTCCGCAGCGTGCCCGGCTGCGCCTGGTGATCGGCGACGGTGGCCTGGAGGATGGCCCGCATGCCGATTGAGCACGCCGCCCACCAACAGCGCCTCCGTACAGCCATCGACTACGCCTTCCACGGCCACCAGGCCGTCGCCCTCGACGAGCTCGCGCACATCACCCGCCGCGGGCCGGACGCCACGTTCCGGCTGTGGCAGGCCCTCGCCGAGACCGCCATCTACCCGCTCCGGCACCGACCGGCCGGCGGCGACCTGTACGGGCTCGAGGTGTTCAGCGCCTACCGCGGCACCGACCTCGGCAACGCGCCGGCACCCGTGCGGACGGCGCTCAGGTTCCTGATGGCGCAGGCCATCCACAGCCGCGACACGCTCGAAGCGTTGTTCCGGGCGGCCCAGGGCGCCGACGACGCCACGGTGATGGACGAGGTGCTGGGCCTGCTCCTCGATGCGGCCGCGGAGTCTGCCCGGGCTCAGATGGCCCGGGGGACGTTCGGGAGCGGCCGGTGACCGATCCGACGGTGCATGCCCGCCTGGACGCGTTACAGGCCAGCCTGGCCGCCCCGACACCGCGCCCGCTCAAGGGCCAGCAGTCCATCTCGGTAGGCACGATCGGCGACCACGCCTATCAGGGCCCCGGACCGTGCCGGGACGAGTTCTTCGGCATCCCGTGTGGGGCGCACCGCGACGAACACCAGCTCACCGACGACGACCAGCCGTGACAGCTCAGGCCGCCGTCTCGTTCGCCCCCGCAGGCCCTGCCGTGGGGGCGCTGTCGTCCACCCGCCGGTCCGGGGACAACGCCCACTTGTACGTCAGCTCCGGCAACGACGCCGCACCGAACAGCCCCTTCAGGGCGGCCACCTCGTCCGACACCGTGCGCAGGCTGATCCCGAGCCGGCTGGCCGTGACCCTCTGCTCTGTCCCCACCGCCAGGTCCCGCAGGATCTCCCGCTGACGGGGCGACGTCCGCACCCCCTCCACCGCAGACACCGTGTCCACACCCTGCTGGCCGCGGCCGCGAACCTCGCCGTGCCACGGGTGAGCGCGCCGCCACACGTCATCGAACACCGCCACGATGAACCCGACCATGGCCCGGTCGGTGATCTGCCACGCCGCATGCTCCGGCGCACCCTCCACCACATGATTCGACACGAACGCCACCTTCCGGTCGACGACGATGCCGCGCTCGAACGGGCCCACGAGAGTGCGATGGAAGGCCCCTAAGCCGGTCATGGTGCGCACGTACTCCGCGGTGACGGCGGCGTCCCGGACGGTATCCCGGTACAAGGTCCGCTTCGACACCCCACGGGCCAGGGCCGCCTGGTCACGGGCGAGCGAACGATTCAGCTGATCCTGGTTCCTGGGCCCGCTCGGCTGCGCAACCAGGATCTCCTCCCGCGCTCCACCGACCACGTCATCGAGGCGGGCGTTGACGGTGGCGGCGTCGTCGATGAACTCCGAGCCGCCGCCGGCCCGCCACTGCGCCCGCTCGTACAGCTCCGACAGCTTCTCCGACATGTCGGGGATGGCCTTCAACCGGGCGACGCGCGCTTCGGCTTCCTCAAGTTCGGCGCGTACGCGGCGCCGTGCGGCCCGGTCAGGGTCCAACGCCACGGGGACGTGGGGCCGGTCGGGGTGGAAGGTGACGAACCCCCACACGGCGAGTTTCTCAACCTCGGGAGCATTCGGATCCCCACGGTACTCGCCGGACGCGATCAGCCCGTACACGCGGATTTCCGCAGCGTTCAAAAACTCGCCGAACACGTCCCGAATATTCGTGGCCAAAGCTTAGTTTCCCCCGTCAACAACCCACAGACCCTTTGCGTGTTTCCGCAATGCGCACACACGCACCAGACAACAGTTGAAAGCCACACCAGCCTACGACAGCCTAGGTGCGGGGCGTCCCCCGACGCTCGTACACCGCATCCTCCCCAAACCCCACCCGCGTCTACTGCCAGAACACGCAAGGGGCCAACAGGGAATCGCAGCAGGATATGGACAACGAGCCCGGGCCAGACGCCCCTTTACTGTTTCCCTCGGCATTCGAACAACAGAAAAGAGGACCACGTGAAAACGATTCGCCGCCTCGCCGCAGCACTCACCCTCGCCGCACTCACAGCCTTCGGCGCGCTCACCGCCCTCGACGGCATCGCCACACCCGCGGACACCACGTGGGGAGCACCCGCCGACAACAACGACACCACCTGGGGCTCACCCACTCCCGACATCCCCGTCTGCTGCCGCGTGTCCGCAGACGCCACTGACGGCACGCCTGTGACCCTGCTGGCCACCGCCCGGGCCTGACCCGCCCCCACGGCACGACGAAGGCCCCCTGCACCAACAGGGGGCCTTCCTTGCGCAGTCCGACGCTCAACCCGAGCCCAACGACCAGAGAAGAACCATCTACCCCCAGGATATCGGGATCTGCGGCGCTTCACGCATGGCCACCCGGGGGAATCCCGGCCCGGATCCACGGCACCGTAGGCCCATGCCGCTCCCCGCCGTCATCCACCGTGCCGAACTCCCCATCGACGACCACCCCCACGGCATCGACCTCACCGGAGACCTCCTCGGCGCCGCCGTCCGCCGGCCCGGCGCCGTGGACGTCTGGTACTGGGCCCGCCGCGACCAGACCGTGCCCCACATGCGGCGGAGCTTCCAGATCGTCGCCACCGGCCAGCCCGTCCCGCCCCACCTCGGCACGCACCACGCGACCGCGGTGACGGGTGACGGGATGCTGGTGTGGCACGTCCTCGAGAACCACTGCCCCCACCCCGACGTGATCGAGGTACGGATGATGGAAGACCCCGCGCACCGGGTGCCGGGCATCTGCGACTTCTGCCACGTGGACCTGATCGGCGACGGCCAAGGCGAGTGGACTCCGCGGTAACTGGGTTCCGGCTGGCTACCCGCGTGAATCCCGGCGTCCGGGCGGTCTGGCGTGGCAGACTCGTGGTGGTGGTGCTGCTCCCCCGTGCGGTACCACCACAGCGTCCCGGTCCGCGATCCGCAAATTGCCGCCCGGGGAGGCAGTGCCCGCCCTCCAACCACTCCGAGGGCGGGCACTCGCACGTCCAGGGCTCGGAAACGACGAAAAGGGCCCGCCACCTGCCGAAGCAGATGACGGGCCCTCAATGGCGCTCCCCAGGCTGACCGCCCACGCTACGCGTCACGACCGGTACGGCGGAAGCGCCCGCGCCACACGCGCCGCCAGCTCCCCCGCACCCCGCCGGTCCCCACCAGACGGCGCGGTCGCCAGCGTCGGCACCAGCCAGTTCGGACCCAGCACATGCACCGGCCCCGCATACCCCGACACCCGAGCCTCCAGCCGGCCTGTTGGGAACGGGTACGACACGATCCGTGACCCGTGCACCACCAGCAGCGGCACCACCATCTCCGGCGGTACGCCCACCAGGCGGGCCACCGACTGCGCGTAGCGGACGACCTTCTCCACCTGGTCGTGCCGGTCCTCCGTCCCGCAGTGCACCCGACCCCGGATCAGGCAGGTTTCCTGCCCGGCGTGCCAGCTCTTCGTGTCCAACACCACGATCCCTCCCCGGACGAGGACGTGGTCGAGGTTGGCCCTGCCGTGCCCGGGTAACGCCCGGTCGTGCAGGATGTGCCAGCCCTGCGCCTGGAGCGGCTTGAGTAACTTCGCGGTGGTGGCCTCGCCGCGGGCCCCGTGGTCCCACAGGGCTGCCCTGGCGTCCGCTCGACGCGCAGCAGGGTTCAGGCCCAGCCAAGCCGTGACGGTCCGCCACACACCCCGCCGGGGATAAGCGCGGATCGCAGCAGCCTTCTGGGCGGCAGAGTTCTCATACGCGGTCACCGCTGCGCCTCCGGTCCAGAGAGGTTCGTCTGCTGACACCGGTGCGGCTGCTCCACAGTCGCCGTGGACCACATCCGGCACCCGTCGCAGAAGTCCCATCCCTCAGCGACCATCTCCGCGTACCGGTACGGTGTGCCGTCGGGATGCGTTGGACGCTGCCGCTGCTCAAGAACACCGGGATCTGGTCGGAAGTACCTGCCGGACTTCTTCCAGTCGTAGCGCACCAGCAGGAACATCCAGCCGCGCTTCGACAGCACCCGGAACACCGGCTCGACCATCCTGGTGCTGGGCATGACGACCTTCACGGCCTCCGGGTTCTGCTTCTCCCACACGGACAGCCGGGCACCCGGCCAGATCGGGATACGCATCAGCGCCCCTCCTTCGCCCGGTCCAGCCAGCCCCGGTAGTACTCGTGAGCTAGCCTGTCTGCGGTTCCGCCCGGCACACGCCCACCGAGGACGATGCCGAGCGCACTCTGCAAGCCGAGCACCTCACCGCTCACCTGAGTGCGGGCCCGCTCCAGCAGATTCGGGTCCTCCAGGCGCTGCATGCGCCGGTACAACTCCGCGGCTACTGCGTCCGCGATCGGCTCGGGCGTGACGCCGTAGCCCGGCCCGCGGTGCAGGAACGCGTCCACCCACCGTTGCAGGGTGGAGCGTTCGGTCGATTCGGTCACTGTCTGGTTGGTCATGCTGCCTTCCTGGTCTTGGGGTTGGGTCGGGCGTGGGCGCGTCGGGGCCGGCCGCGACGCATCCGCCGGGCAGCGTGCTCCACGAGCAGGGCGAGGGCGACGGAGAGGACCGTGCAGGCGACGACTGCGCCCGGCGTCAGGACGCGGCTGCCGGTGAGGGTCAGCCACGCCCAGGCGGTGGCGAGGGCTGTAACAGCGATCAAGGCGATGCTGGCGAGCAGCGGGGATATCCGTGGCACGAGGCCCTCCCGGGCGGGATGTGACAGGGGGTTACGGGAAGCGTCGATCTGGACGCCGATTCGGGTCTGAGCCCGGGAATCCTGATAGTTCGATCAAGGCCCGGTTACGCTGCGTCGAACAGTCCGTGTTGCATGGCCACCCGCGCGGCCGCCGAACGCCGCTCCCCACGGGGCAGATGGGCGACACCGAGCCGCTGGTAGATCCGCGACAGATGCGAACTCACCGCACGCGCCTCAATCCCCAACCGGTCAGCGACCACGGTGAGCGAGTCGCCCGACGCGGCCGCACGCAGCACCTCCACCTGCCGCCCACTCAACGACGGCACCGGCTCCGCAGTCGGCAGGCGCCAGTCCTCGGACAGCAGATGCGCCGGCGACACCCCGAGCGCCGTACAGGCGACGACGAACCCGCGGAGAGAACCGCGGCCCTCGTCCACGCTCTCGATGGCGCGCTTCCCCAGGCCGGAACGTCGACCCAGTTCCCTCTGGGACCAGCCGCGGGCTTGGCGTTCGGCACGGACACGGTCGCCCAGGTCGGCGAGGAGCTCGTCCCAGTCCTCAGACGGGACGGGCCCGCCGCTCGAGGACGACGGGCCCACCACAACCGGCGCGGTCACTGCTGCGCCCCGTCCTGCTGTGCGCGGCGGCGTTGTTCGCAGCGGATCGGGTCCGGGCACTGCGGGCGGCCGTCCCAGTAGACGCTCTGTCCGGTGACGGGCTGCTCGCACCACTGGCAAACGGGCGGAGGGTTGTCGGTCACTGCTGCGCCCCGTCCTGCCGCGCCCGACCCGTGGCTGACGGTCTCGGGCTTGGTGGTGGGCTGCGCCTCGGCAGCCAACCGGCGCGCGGCGACAGCCTGCTCACGCAGATCGGTCTCGATGTCCTGCACGCTGGCGGCGGTCCCCGTCATGCGCAGTCCACGCAGGAAGTCGGCGGCCCCGGTGAGGATCGCGGCCCGGTCGGCGGGCTCCGGCAGGACGGGCAGCACCGCGTCGGCGAGGTCATGCCGCTGCTCGACGGGCAGGTCGTAGTCCGCTTCTTTCAGCGCGGCGACGATGCGGTCGCGGAGGGCGGTCTGGTCTGCGGGCGACGACACAGGCACAGCGAGCGCGGCCCGGATCTGGTCCCGCAACTCACAGCCCGCGCAGGCAAGGTTCGCTGCCAGGTTGTCGTGGCGGGCTACGGACCCGTGCAGGGCGGACAGGTACGACTCCGCGTGGCGCAGGAGGTCGACGGCGGCGGGTTCGGTCATGGTGTGGCTCCTCGGGTCTGTGAAACGGTGGGTGGCACGGCCGGTCCCGATAGCCCCGGGACCGGCCGGCCTGCGTGCGGTGGTCACGCGGCGGCGATCCGCTCGGCGAGCGCTTCCGCCGCCCGCACCCGCTCCACGCACAGTTCGGCGAACTCGCGCTCGTACTCGACGAGGAAGCAGTGGCGGCCCGACAGGACCGCGGCGACACCAGTGCTTCCGGACCCCGCGCACGGGTCGACGACAAGGTCACCTCGGACGGTGGACGACTCGATCAGGTCGGCCACCAGCGGCACAGGCTTCTCATTCGGATGCCGCAGAGCGCTGGAGGAGTTCGGTCGCGGATACCGCAACACCGAGCCCTTCCGCAGTCGCGCACTCAACTGGCCAGCACCACGGTCCCGATTCGACCTGTACTTGATATGCACACCGAATGTGATCCGCTCATGCCCCGGCCCCCACGGCAGTGACAGATCCCCCATGCCAGTCATGCACTTGTCCCAGATGAGCTCGATACCGGCGCCCAGCCGAAGGGGCTCAACCAGCTGCTCATCGGTGTAGCCGAAAACGTACACGTGGCGGGCGTTTGCCAGACCACGCGCCTTCGAGCCGCGGCTGATGGTCCCCTCGGGTCCGATCCATTCGGCGAGCACGGCCGGCCAGTCCACGGTGCCGTCGTCGCCCGTGATCTGGGTGAAGTTTCGGCCGAAGCCGGATTCGTAGGCGACGCCGTAGGGCGGGTCGGTGCACAGCAGCCCGTATGCGGGGGGCACTTGGGCGATCACCTCGGGGTCGCGGCAGTCGCCCCAGATGATCGTGGCCCGGTCAGTGTGGTGGAGGATCTGGCCGCCGGGCGGTGGGGCGAGGTGCAGGTCGAGGGCGGCGGGTTCGGTCACGAGCGGTCTCCTGGGTGTGGTGTGTGGTTGGGGTGGCAGACGACTCACGCAGACACAGGCGCGGTGCGCGAAGCGTCCTGGCACTTCCAGTCGGCTTCGTGGTCGGCAAGCTACTGAAGGACGGTGGCTTCGCCCTCGTAGTCCTGCTCCTCGCGGGCCTGTACGGCGAGTTGCCGGTACGACAGGCGGATCTCGTTGCGCTTCGCCTCAACGGCCGGGCGCTCCAGCTCGGTGACGCGGTCGTCGGTCATACGGGTTCGTCTCCTCAGGCGGGCAGGTAGTGGAGCTGGATGGCCTGGTCGTCGCCCTCGGCGGCGTCCCAGCGGACGGTCCACGGGATCTCGGAGTCCTCGGGCTCCCACTCGAACACCGCCCAGTGGGCTTCCACGTCGTCGGCGGCGACCGTGTCGAACCGGGGGTCGTAGAGGCGGCCCGAGACGTCACGCCGATACGCGTTGACCGCCGTAACGGCCGCCTCCTGGTCCGAGGTGAGGGCGATCAGAGCACCGTCCTCACCGATGGAGCAGATCAGCACGCCCTCCCACTCGCCCTCCAACTGCTCGGCGGTGGGGGTGAAGCGGCCCATCGGCAGCTTCGGCACCGGGCCGACCTCGTCGAGGTAGCGCAGCCCCTCGTAGTCCGGGCGGATGTGCAAGTTGGAGCGGCGGCCGTCCAGGCGGACCTTCAGGGACGCCAACTGGTCGGGGACAGTGCCCGTGATGACGCCCGGGTACGAGGGCGCGCTGGCCTGGTTCAGGTCGCGGTAGTAGGTGAACTCCACGCGCTGGCCGATAACGGCCTGGGCGGGCAGGACCGGGGTGAGGCGTGCCGGGCAGAACCTGGCGCCGTCCCCGCCGGGCAGGTCCAACCACATGAACTCGCCGTACGTGTGCTCCTTGTTGGTGCGGAAGAAGCAGTCCGCGTACTCGGGGTGGCCCAGCTCGGTGAGTACCGGCCGCAGGTGCGGGATGGCGTGCTCGGCAACGGTGCGGGCGGCCTGGTTCGGGTCGGTGAAGTCCACGGTGATCGGCGGCACGGGGAAGGTGTCACCGAGCTTGCCGAATTCGATTTGGTAGGTGGCCATACGGTCGGGTGCTTTCTTGTGAGGTGTCGGGCGAAATGGGGCCGCCCCACCCCGCTGGGGGGTGCGGGGTGGGGCGGCGGTGCCGCGCGGGGGGTTGCGCGGCCGGGCGGTCCCCCAAGGGGGGCGAGGGGACCGGGGTTCAGGCGAGCGGCTTGTCCAGGCCAAGCGCGTCGCGCAGCAGCCGCCGCAGCACGGATGCCGCCTCGGCCGTGATTCGCTCGTCATCGGCCATGTCGCCCACCTCGTCCAGGACGCCCTCGACCGCGGCCCGCAGGCTGTACTGCTCCTGCCGCAGTTGCTTCTCCTCCCGGGCATTCGTGCAGTCCTGCTGGACGCATGCCTCGCCGGCGTCGGTGAGGGCCTGCACCGTGTGCGTGCTGCCGTCCTCCAGATGCCGTTCCTGAGCGTCGCTGGCTGTCTGCTTCGGGAAGACCTCATCGAGGATGGCGCGGATCGAGTCGGCGTCGCTCTGATCCAGTTCGACCGTGCGGAGGTTCCGGCTGCGGCCCACGTACTTGGGGCCCATGAGCCGGTAGCCGTGGCCGCTGTTCTCGCCGCTCATGGCGTTGATGCTGAGCTGGTAGGCCGGGAACTGGCGGTCGCTGTTCGCGGCGTCGAGCGTGATCGTGGCCTTCTTCTCGGCGGGCTTCTCCGTCATCTTCAGTTCTCCTGTTCAGGGTTGGTGATGGGGTGGGCCGCGCAGCCTTGGGGGTGGGGGCTGCGCGGCCCGGGGGTGGCCTCCCAAGGGGGGCGGGGAGGCCGGGAATGTGGTCAGGTGGCCCGTTCGAGCCAGAACCCGTCCGAGTGCTCGTCCTGGTGGCGACGCCCAACAATCCAGCCGTTCAGGCGGCGCAGGTCCTGCCACGTCCAGCGCAGGCCTAGGGACGCCCAGCCGTCCTCCGGCCGGTTCATCAGATACACGCGCCCGTCATGCGGGTGGATACGGACCAAGACCCGGTCATCGAGCGAGTTCAACTCCAGCGGAGCCGCCTGGAAGATCGGGCACGTCTCGCACTTGCCGTCGGCGATGCACGGCCCGTATCCGCCGTATCCGGCCCGCCGCGTGTCCTGCGACTCGCGCAGGTGGCTGTAGTCGCGGGGCCGCAGTGCGCACTCGTCATCGACCAGCGCGCCCATGGAGCCAATGGACAGGCGCGTCCAGCCACGGCCGTCGGGTCCGCCGAGCGCAGGTTCGGGCGCCTTCAGGTGGATCGGCATCACTGGCCCTCGCTCTCGCTGAGCAGACGGTCAATCAGGGTGCGGGCGAGTTCGGCGTTCCCGTCGAAGTAGATGGTGAGAGCGTGCTCGATGACGTGCCGGGTGCTGCCGCTGGTCGGCGCGGACTCGGCACGGGCAGGCTCGCGGTCCATGGTGGGGATGGCGTCGGCCATGGCGTTCTCCGTCAGGTGGTCAGACGATGCGGTACGAGCTGGCGCGGTAGCCGAAGTCGGCCCACTGGTCGGCGTGCTCGGCGGCGAGTTCGTTGAGGTCCTCGCGGGTCTGTGCCTCGGTGTCGGGGGTGACGGTGCGGACGCTGCCGGGGACGGTGTAGCCATCCGGGTCGGTGAGGCGTAGCTCGGTCATGGGTCCCCCGTGGGTTGTTTGGTGGCGATACCTCCACACTACCCGTCTCGGCATGGCATCGCAATGCCTATATGGGTTCGGGCACGAGAAAGGGGCCCGACCCGAAGGCCAGACCCCTCAACACCCGCACGCCGCCCGGTCAGAAAGGAGGCTCGTCACCGCCCCACGACCCCGCCGACTGCCCGCCCGGCGGCGAACCCCACGGATCCTCCAAACCCTCACGCGACGACGCCTGACGAGCCGCATCCATCGCCTGCCGCTTCCCCGACCCCGACCCACCCGCCTTCTCCACCCGCGCCGTCGCGTACCGCAACGACGGACCAATCGCATCCAGCAACAGAGACGGACCCGACCGCTTCTCCCCCTCCCGGTTCGTCCACTGATCCGTCTTCAACCGGCCCGCCACCACCACCTCCATCCCCTTCTCCAACGATTCGGCGATCCGCTCCGCGTGCTGGTCGAACGCCTTCCCGTCGATGAAGAAGGAGTCGCCGTCGACCCACTGCCCCGAGTCGTCCTTGCGGCGCGCGTTGAACGCCAGGCGCACCCGCACCACCGCCTTGCCCTGAGCGCTGAATCGCAGCTCCGGGTTGTCGATCAGCCGTGCGGTTCCGTTCAGTGTCGGCAGGCTCATGCCGCTTCTCCCATCTCGTTCTTCGTCAACGTCTTGGTGGTCATCTGCTGGTACGCCAAGCGCACCGTCTCCCGGTTGATCTCCAACTCCCGGGCCACCTGCCGCAGCGGCATGCCCTCCCCGCTCATCCGCAAGATCGTCCGCCCGGCCACCTTGATGACGTCGTCCACCGTCAACGAGGCCCCGGACTCCACACGCACCCGGATCTCCTCTTCCTGGAGACGGGCCATCGGTTCGGCCACGCCGTCCGCGGCAAGGCGCTCCAGGGCGTCCTCACGCTGCCTCAGCACCGCCAGCGCCGCGCTCACCACGCTCTGCGGCACACCCAGCACCACCCCGATCTCCGCATGCGAGATACCCCGACGCTCCAGCGTCTTCAGCCGCTCCTTGGACTCCGCCACCAACTTCCCGATCACCGAAGGCCTGGTCGGCCGCTTGTAGCCAGCCGGGGCCGGAACCAGCATCACGAACGCCCCGTACACCGCGGTCGGCGTGGAACCCAACTGGCGGGCCACCTCCTGGACGCTCATGTGGTGCTGGACCAGACACAGCAGCAGATACGCTCCGTGCTTCACGGCCATCTGACGGGCCGACGTCTTACCCGGACGGCGCCCAGCCAGGGACTGCACGACCGAGGCCGGACGAAGGCTGTTCTCCCGCTCCTGCCCGGTCATGCCGCCACAGATGGCGTCCGGCTCGTTCCGTCGGAACGCGTCCTCAAGACAGAGCTGCTTGACCGGGCAGGCCTCGCAGATCTGCTTGGCCTCCGCGATCCGTTCGGCCGGCGTGTTCCGCTCAGGGAAGAACAGGTCCGGGTCGACGGACGCGCAAGCAGCCTGCGCCCGCCAACTGGTCAGGGTGCTCACGCCGCCACCCCCAGGCCCTGCTTCCGCTCCTCCGCGAAGTACTCCACAGCCCGCCGCAGCACGTTGTACGACACCCCCAGCTGCTCCGCGATCGCCCGCTGGCCGACCTTCGCCGCCAGCTGCTCTTCGATGTGCTGCTGGTTGTCCAGGCACACCACGAACGACTGCCCGCCCGCCTGCACCAGAGCGCGGCGCTCCTGCTCCGACAGGCCGCCCCACACGCCGGACTGCTGGCCGGTGTCCAGCGCCCACTCCAGGCACCGTTCACGGACCGGGCAGCGTCGGCACACGGTCTTGGCATGCTCGGTCTGAGCCGCTGCGGGCCCGGTGGTGCCGACGGGAAAGAACAGCTCCGGCGGTTCCTCGCGGCATGCGGCGTCGTCGCGCCAGTCGTAGTCGCGGGTGAGGTGCAGCGCGGCGTGCCTTGTGCGGCGGCGGGTTGGGGGCGTGGTGGTGGTCATGCGGTGGCTCCGGGAAGGGTGTAGAGGCGGATGATCGCGCCGGGCTCGGGCAGGGCTTCGGGGTGCTCGCTGGGGAAGGCCTTGGTGGCGGTGACGCGGATGATGCGGGAGTCGTCGACCACGGCCTGGCCGTCGGCGATGCCGTCGAAGGTGGAGCGGAGGAGCTTGTCGAGGTCGCCGCTGTCGCGGGTGGTGGGCCAGGTGCGGCGCCGCTTGGGCGCGGAGGCTGGCTTGCGGACGGTGAAGACGATCTCGGCTGCCAGGGGTCCGTCGAGCGGGAACTCTCCGGGTGCGGTGGTGAGGGCTTGGCGGGTGGCTGCTGTGACTAAGGCTCGCCAGGGCTTGACGCGTTTGGACTGCTCGACGAGGACGGCGGAGACGCGGCCGGAGGCGCTGTTGCGGCGGTGTCCGGCGTACTTTTTGCTGCCTTGGGGTGCGGGCCGGCCGTGGACCACGATGGTGAGGCGGAGTTCGCGGCCGGTCTCGGGGGCGGTCGTGGTCATCGGTTGGTGGGCTCCGGGTCGTCGGGATGGCGGGTTTGGGTGACGGCGATGGTGACGGGGACGGATCCGTCGGCGTCCTTGGCGCAGAACACCCACTGGTGGATGTCGGGGTCGATGTGGACGTGTTCGTGGTGGGCCATGTCCACGTACTTGCCGTCGGGCAGGAGGACGTTGGCCTCGAGGCAGTGCGTGTCCTTGTCATGGTGGCCGACGCGGAGGAGGTCGCCGTTCCAGACGCGGAGGCCGGGGTGGTGGGGTACGGGGATGCCGAGCTGGTTGTCGCCGTTCTCTGCGGCAACGAGGGCGTTCACGTTGGCCTGGTGGAGGGCAGCGGCCAGGGCGGCGACGTAGCCGGGCGTGTGCTCAGGCACGGCGGGCCGCCCTTCGCTTCTCCATGGCCAGGGCGTCGGCGACGGTGTAGCCGTTGACGGTGACGAGTGGCGCGTGTTCCTTGGCGAGCTTGATCGCGGTGTCGAGGTCGAAGCGGTGCTCGGCAAGCCACTCGTCCTCACGCTCGGAGGGGATGGACTCGTAGGACCAGGTGCCGTTGGACCCGAGGCACCGGCTCATACGGACGACGGCCCACAGGCCTCGGCCGCGGTACTCGACGGCCAGGTTGAAGCTGGCGCCCTCCTGGTCGTCGGGTTCGAAGCAGGAGACGACGTAGCGCGTGGCCTGCACGGTGGGCTCGGAAATCTGGGTCACGGCTCGGGGTGCTCCTTCGGAGTGTCGGTGGCGCGGGCGGCGAGCCCGTCAGCGATGTCCTGGGCGGGGAGGGGCTGGGTGTCCGCCATCGCGGTCTTGGCGCGGGTGAGGGCGTCGCCGAGGGCGCGCGGTTCCCGGTTCGGGAGGGCGACGGGGATGGATTCGGTGGGTGCGTCGCCGGGCAGTGCGGGGGCGGTGGCCGCGGTGTGGATGCCGAGGGCGGCGAGTTCGTCGGCGGTGAGCGGGGGGACGGTGCTGAGGTCGCAGTGGGGGGTTCGGCAACGGGTGGCGTGGACTCGGGCCGCTGCCGCGGTGGAGGGGCTGGTGAGGGTGTAGGTGTGGATGGCGCCCATGGGGCAGAGGGCTTGCCAGGTGAGGGTGTGGGTGTTCTGGGTGTAGGTGAGGAGGCTGTGGTCGGGGAGGAGGCGGGCGGCGGTGCCGTCGTGGCCGTCGGCCCAGTCGCGGATGCGGGGGGTGGTGATTCCGGCGATGCGGGCGGCGAGGGTGGCGTAGCCCTGGATGTCGGTCATGAAGGGGCGGGTGCGGGTGGGGAGCGGGGCCTTGGCGGGTTTGACGAGCGCGAGGGCGGTGGTTTTGCGGGGGGTTCGCTTAGCGGGCGGCTTCGCGGCCGTGGCCTTCTTGGCCGGCTTCTTCGCGGTCGTCTTCTTCGCGGTGTTGGTGGTGCGTCCGGTGGTGGCCATGGGCCTGCTCCGTCCTGCGGTGCGGTGGGTGCGGGGTGGTGCTCCGGTGCTGGTGGTGGAGGATGAGGAGGGCGAATGCGGTGAGGACGGTGAGGGCGATGCCGTCCGGCCAGGTCACGGGGCGGCCAGCGCCGGGAGGGCGTAGGCGCGGTTGGCGATGAGCTGGCGGAAGCCGGTGCGTTCCCAGCTGGTGTAGCGGCGGGTTCGCAGGTCGTGGTAGCCGCTGACGGTGGAGCACATGATCGGTTTGATGCCGGTGCTGTTGTACGGGCAGGTGTCGGGGTGGGCGAGGCCGACGGCGTGGCCCATCTCGTGCCAGATCATGTTCATGCGGCTGTACTCGGGGAGTCGGGCTGCCGCAGTCCAGTAGTCGGCGTTGATGAAGATGTACGAGCCGTCTGCGGCGAGGCGGGGGGTGCCGCAGGAGTAGGAGATGGACCGGCGGGGGTAGTCGGGGACGGGTTTGCTCATGTAGCGGAGGCTGATGACGTGTCCGCTGGGGCAGGCGCCTTGGGTGGCGGGCACGATCCGGGTGGTGACGGTGAACTTGACGCCGAGGTAGGAGGCGAGTTCGGTGGCGGTGTTTTTGACGTAGGGGGTGAGCTTGGTTCGGCTGGTGGCGTCGTGGAAGGCGATGGTCCAGTTCGCGGTGTCGATGTGGGTGATGCCGCGTGCGGCGTTGATCTTCCAGCCGTTTCCGGTGACGACGGGTGCGGTGGCGGGGTGGGCGTCGCTGGGGGTGGCTATGACGGTGCCGAGCGCGGCCGTGGTGGCGGCCAGCGCGGCGAGGGTGCGGCGGAGCTTCACGGGGGTTCCTTCCAGCGGGTGCGGGTGGTGCGTGTGTTCAGGCGGCGCGCCGGTGGGAGTGGTGCGGGCGGCGGTTGCGGGTGTGGAGGGTGGAGGTGTCGCGGCCCTGCTTGCGGTCCAGCCACGTCTGCGCGACGTCGGCCTGGGCGTTGATCTGGGCGATGTGCCCGTTCATCAGGCCGGCGACGGCGTTGCCGTAGCCGAGGCGGTACAGCTCGGCGGGCTGGACGTGCTGGGTCTGCGGGTATTCGGCGTCGAGGAGTTCCGCGGCCCGGCGCTTGAGGGTGTCGATGGTCTCGCCGGCGTGGTACTCGTCGTAGGCGTCGGCGACGCCCATGGCGTAGAAGGGGTCGCGGGCGAAGGGGCTGACGGCGTTGGTGACGGTTTGAACGGTCATGGCAGTTGGGGGCCTTTCAGGCGGCGGAGGCGTTGGTGTGGGCGGCGTGCTTGGCGGCGCGGAGGATGCAGCCGATGACCTCGGACGTGGAGGGCGGCTGGGTGCAGCCGATGGGGTTGGTGAACGTCCACTGGGAGACGTGCTCGATGACGTCGGGGCGGCCGTCGGTGTCGGGCACCTCGTAGTTGCGGATGGCTGCGGAGATGGCGCGGATGGCGTCCATGGCGGCGGGGCTGGCTTCGATCAGCTCGCGGGAGGTGCCTTCGTCCGTGAAGAACGTGTCGGGCACCTGGCCTGTGGTGGCGAGGTAGACGGCCGCGCAGATGTCGAGGGGCGCTTCGAGGGTGGCGCGGCGGCCGGTGTTGGCGGCGAACTGGTGGCCGGTGTGGAGGCCTCGGAAGTCGATGATCCGGGCGGTCTCGTTCAGGATCAGGTCGGTGCCGTGCATGCGGGGTCTCCCCTGTAGGTGGGTTGGTCCGGCCCGGCCGCGCAGAGTCGGTGTCGTGCGCGGCCGGGCCTGCCTGGTGGGGGCGGGTTAGTCGGCGGTTTCGCGGTGGCGGTCGGTGCAGGTGGGGCACTGGACGCGGCCGAGGTTGAAGCCCTTGGACTGCTCGATGACGTGGGCGTCGGGGTCTTCGGCGTCGAAGATGCAGCCGCAGACGCAGGAGCAGGCGCAGCGCCGTATGTCGCCACTCGCGGGGAGGGGCATGCCGATGGCGCGGGCTGCGCGGCGCATCACGTCGAGGAAGTGGTCGGTGGTGCCTGCCTCGTCGGCCTCCTCCATCAGCCGCTGAAAGTCCTGCTGCTGCGCCTTGGTGAGGGCGTAGTAGTCGGCTTCGAGGCGTGCGGAGGCGTGCGTCATCACGGCCACGGCGGGCTCCTGAGGGGTGGTGAGGGTGCGTCAGCACCTGTTGGGGGCGGCTGACGTCTTCAACACCTCCACACTAACCCTATCGGCATGGCGATGCAATGCCTATGCCGGTTCGGGTATGAGAGAAGCGCCGCCCCGGGTCTGGGGGACGGCGCTTCAGCAGGCGGGGGCGCGAGGCTCGTTCAGCAGGCCGGGTCGGAAGGCTCCTGTCCGGCCGCCCAGTCGCGGTGGAGTTCCATCAGGTCCGTGTAGGACACCCACGCGGCCTTGCTGCCCGGGCGCCGGTACGTGGTGACACGGTGCCGGGCGGCGCGCACAAGGCGCTTCAGCGTGGACACGGATGTCGGGTACGGGCATTCCCGGAACATCTCGACGGCCTCTTCGTACGTGACGAGGTCGTTCGGGAGCGGCTCGCCGGCAGGTGCGGGCTGGGCGATGGCCACGGGTTGTTCCCCTTTCGGTGGGCCGTCGTTCGCAGCTCCGACCGGCCGAAATGGGTGAACCCCTGAGGGTTCGGGTGCGGATGAGGGTTGATCAGCTTTTGCGGTTGATAGGTAGACACCCCACAGGCGGATCAGGTTGCGTGGCGGGCGGCTGCCGTCTTCGCTCGGGCCCGGATGTGCCGGTGCGCCAGGAAGCCCAGTTCGTAGCTGTGGGCCCTTCCGTCCTGGTTTACGCAACGGCGGTTGATGCACACCGCCCGGGTAACCGGGTTCTGCCACACCAAACTCGCCCAGCAACCGCAGTCGGGGCAGGACTGCCGTTTGAGGAACCGGTGTACGACCTCCGTCTCCCCCATGGCGAGGGCGTGTTCGAGCCTCTGCCGGAACACGATCGCTTCGCCGGTCAGCTGGCGGCGGGGGTCAAGTTGGCGGGTGTTGGCCCGCATCCACGCGTAGACGCGGTCGTCCGCAGGCGCGGGGCTCGCGTCGGGGACGTTCGACTCGACGTAGGCGGCGACCTCGGTGACGGAGGCCCGCATGTGGTCGACGATGCCCGGGTCGATCGGCAGGGGCGGGAACGTGGGCCCGCCGGTGCTCCGGATGGTGCCGGGTTCTCGGGGGGCGGGATGGCGCCGCACGTAGTGTGCGGCCATCAGTTTCAGCTGCTGGGCCGCTGTTGCGGCGTCGTCGTCTCCCGCGCCCATGGCATCCCCTATCCCACGGCGGCCCCGTTGGCGCGCGGCGTACGGCTGTGGGGGAGCCATGGGGGCGTGCGCCGGGGGGCCGGAGTTGGTCACTCCGGGTGTTCCGGACGCCCCACTATTGCACGCAGATCCCGCCAGTTGAACAGAGTGTCAGCGGGAGTCGACAGGACGCATGCATTTGTGTCCGATTCGTCATCACAAGGGGTAGATCTTCGGGAGAACCTTCACAACGCGCGTGGTGCGCTCCGCATCCCTTCGATCATTCCGTGCAAGGTGAGGTGCTGCTCGGGGGTGAGATGGCCCTGGGCGAGGGCGCCTTGCAGCATGAGTGCGGTGGCGTCCATGGCGATCTCGAAGGCCTGCCGGGTGGCGGGGTCGGTGAGGGTGCGTTCGTGTTCTGCGTAGAGGGCTTCGAGGGTGCAGGCGAGGTCTGTGAGGGGGTCGTCGGACTGGTCGGGTTGGTACGCGGTGTTGCCTCCGATCGCGGCCGCTCCTGGACTGGTGGCGGTGGGTTTCGGGGTGGTCCGCCAGTCGTGCAGGTTGATGACGGACCCGCCGGTTGGGGGTCCGGGCGGGGTCGCCGGCGCTGAGGGCATGGCGGGGCTCCGCTCCTCTGGCAGGGTGTCGGGAAGGTGCTCATCACCCACGGTTCCCGCCGGGTGATATGGGGTGGTCGGGCCCCGGTCGGGTCTGGCTGCCAGTCCAGGCCCTGAGGTGCCCACTGTGGCATCGATTACGTACGGGTAGTAAGGGCACGCTCAGTTTTTGGCGGGGTTTTGTCGTGACAAGCGGCGAGTCTGCGCCAGTGAGTGATTGTGTGAATACCGGCAGCGGTTGACACGTTCAAGCGGGGCATGAGGAAGGCCCCGGCAGAAGGAGTGGGGGCGGTGTTGCCGACAACGCCGTCCGTGTCTCCTACAGGGGCCCTTGGAACCTCACGCCCACACCCGGGGGTTTCATTCCCTGGGCATGCCCGTCAGTTGACGGCAGTGTAATCCGACTTCCGGTCACGCTGGTGGGGGAGTTCCCAATCCGTTCCCCGGGGCGCTGTGCGGTCGGGTGGGGGTGCCGGTGCCGGGCCGGGGGACTGGCGTGCGGAGGGCTGCGAAACGCCCGTGGGGGTCCCAACGAAGCAGTCCCCGGCCCGGCCACCGGCCGCCCCCGGGGAGGAGACCGGCCCACCCACCCTTCATCCCGGATCCGGCCGGAAGGAAGGGCTGGCACGGCGGGTCACACGATCAGGTGACGCAAAACCCCGACAATCCGACCACACGGTGACCGAATGTGACCGGACACGACAACGGCCCCGCTGCCCAGGATGGCTGGGCGGCGGAGCCGTGTCTCGTTCGGGTCAGCTGGTACGCACCGCGACCGAAGCCTGGCCCTGCTCGGCCAGGTCGTGTTCCCTCATGCGCTCCATCATGCGACTCCGCTCGTGCCGCGTCATCTTGTCGATCGCAATGTCAGCGCAGGCCACGCCGTCATGCCACGGCATCTTCACCTGGCGGCGCTCCTGGCCCGGTTGGGCCTCCAGAGGGCTGTCGTCGCTGCGCGGTTCAGGAACTCTGTCCGGGGCCGCTGTAGGCGCCTCTGGCCGTTCTGTGGGCTCGGCCGGGGCGGGCTCCTGGTTTACCGCGGTAAACCGCTTCGGCTCCGCCTGCTCGACTACGAGTGCGGCCAGCTTCGGCGCAGGGTCGAGGACCGCCTGCGGCTCCGGCTGGTTTACCGCGGTAAACCGCTTCGGCGGCAGGGGTGGAGGTGCGGGCTCGTTCGGCTGGGAGCGCTCAAGACGCAGACGTGCAGCGGCCTCCTTCTCCAGGCGGCGCTGCTCGAGCTTCTCCTTCCACGCCGCTGCCTGAACCTCCTGCGGAAGGCCGGCGATGTCCCGGGCGACCCGGATGGGCATCTCTCCCACAGCGACCAGTTCCTGGAGCTCGGCGGTGAGCTTGAGGAGCTTGCGCTGCTGGCTGACCCACCCCTTGGTCTTCCCGTAGTACACGGCTACAGGGTCGGCGCCGTCGAGTTGGGTGACCATGATGTCAATCCCGAGGGCGCGCTCGATCGGGTCGAGGTTCTCGCGGTCGTTGTTCTCGGACTGCACCGCGTCCAGGAAGTCCGCCCTCGACTTGGCGACGTCTTCCTTGTGAACGACCTCGAGCGCGGGCCGGCCGACGAGGCGGGAGGCTCGGTAGCGGCGCTCGCCGTTGGCGATGACGTACGCCGCCTGCCCAACATACTCGGCTTCCTCGGGCCACAGCTTCAGGTACGCAGTCCGGGAGACCACGACGGCGGGCTGCAGCTGCTCCTTGGCCAGCTTCTCCCCGAACTCGCGCAGTTCGGCTTCAGTGCCGAACCGGCGCCGCGGGTTGAACCGCGTGGGAACCAGCTTGTCCAGCGGCACCGACAGAAGCAGCGGATCAGATCGGCCGGGAACGTCATCGACCTTCTGTCCAGCGAGGGAGACGAGGCTTGTGCGGCGGCCAGCCATCATCGACCTCCCCCGTATCCGAGCTCGATGGCGAGCCGGTAGAAGTCCTCCCGCGCCTTGTAAGAGGGCCGGTTCTCCTCGTACTGGGTGACGACCCTGCCTTCAACGGACGCCCGGGTATGGACCTTGTACCGCCTTATCACCGTCTCCAGAGTGGGCCAGCCCTGCGCCGTGATGTAGTCGCGGGTCTCCTCGAGGTCGGCCTTGCCATCGCGCGGGTCCCAGTTGTTCACGAGAACCCGGTAGGGCAGGCCGGTGGGCTCGATCACCTTGGCGATGGTTCGTGCGGTGGGGTCGAAGGCGAGCGGCTCGGGCGGCAGCGGCACGATCACTTCGTGCGCGTACTTCAGGGCCTCCAGGAGCAGGTTCTCGTCCTGAAGACTGCCGGGGGTGTCGATAAAGACGTACTGAAGGTGGCCAGAGCCCTTGAGGACGTCGGCGACGACGGCACCGAGGTTGAGGGTGACGGTGGTCTTGCCGACGCCGCCCTTCTGGTTGGCGATGACGATGACCTTGGCGCCGGTGTCCTTGAGGACGGCGAGGTTCTCCGGGGTTTCGTGCTCTTGGGAGAAGTCGAAGGGGAGGTCGGTGATCCTGTTCGCCCACCAGACGGTTGAGGCCTGGGGGTCGATGGACACGACGTAGACAGCAGCTTGCATGGGTGCTCCGTGTGCTTCCCGTGGGTTCCGGTACTGCGGGCAGGGAGCATCATTCCAGACCGGTGGCTGAAGTCTGGTGGTGGCGGCGGGCGTTTCGCCCTTACGGGGCTGCG
>NZ_JBEYXP010000051.1:0-94427 GCF_040704615.1 Streptomyces sp. NPDC046862
TCCATCGGGCTCACCGAGCAGCAGATCGAGCAGATCTTCTGGGAAAACCCCCGCGCTGCCATCCAGTACACCGTCACACACCACTGACACGAGGCAACGTCGAGATGGATTCCGAGCGTCTCGTGGTCTTCCTCGCCGGAGGGCGGGCCACCCGATTGCAGGGGCAGGCGGCCCACACGCCGAAGGCGCTTCAGGTCGTAGGGGGCGTGCCGTTGCTGGACCGCCTGACAGCGGACGCGGCACGTCTTGGCTTTGGGCGGTTCCACTTCGCACTGGACCACCTGCATGAGCCCATCCTTGAGCATCTCAGGGATCGGGGAGTGCGTTTCACCTGGTCGCTCGATGATGTCCCCGGTGGCGCAGGCACGGCCGGGGCACTCCGTTGCGCCCGCGATCACTTGTCCGAGGAGTTTGTGGTGTGGCTTGCCGACACCCTGCCGCCCGCGGGTCTGAGCGGCCCGCTGCTCCCGCCTCCGGCGACGCCTGCCGTTGCGCGGATGGCCGTCTCAGCCCAAGTCCCGGACGTCAGACCCAACGTCACGGTGGAGCAGGGACGCGTGATCGGCTATGACAAGGACACGGCAGTGGGAGCCACACACGTCGACGCGGGACTGTACGCGATGACCCACGAGGTACTCGAACACATTCCCGACGGACGTGCCCATCTGGAGCAGCTCTGGCCGCAGCTGGCGGAACGCGGGCTGCTCGAAGCCGATGTGCTGACCGGCAGGTTCCTCGACATCGGCACGCCGGCTCGTCTGGCCGCAGCCGATCGCGAGATGCGGGCGGTGAGGCATCGTGGCTGACCACAGCGACGCGACCACGGTCCGAGGCGCCCGGGGGTATGTCGACGACCTCTCCCGTGCCCTCGGCCGTCTGGACTTGAAGCATCTCGACGACGCCGTCGAGATGGTGGCGTCCCGGATCCGGGAGGGGCGCGGCGTCTTCGTGGTCGGCAACGGCGGCGGCTCGTCCGTGGCCGAGCACATGGCCTGTGACTGGCGGGCCGCCGCCCGGCAGGCCGGCCATGGTCCCCGCGAGATCAGCTCGCTGACCGAGAACACGGCGCGCATCACCGCGATAGCCAACGACTACTCTTACGAGGCGATCTTCGAGCAGCAGCTCGTCGAGAGATGTCAGGCCGGGGACCTGCTGGTGTGTCTGTCGGTCAGCGGGGCGTCCGCCAACGTGCTGCGCGCCGCCTCAAGCGCGAGCGAGCGCGAGGTGGCGGTGCTCAGTCTCGTGGGCAGGCTCAGCCCGCTGTCCAAGCTGAGCGATCTCGCCGTCCACCTCGACGTCGACGGGGACTACGGACTGACCGAGGACCTGCAGTCACTCTTCATGCACATGGTCGCGAGGGACGTACGCAAGGTCGGCGCCCACCGAGTGTCGCCCTCGGCTCAAGGACTTCCCGGGTGAACCCGCTAGCTCCTCCGACCGCGGTGACTCCTCGCAGGCCGCGAGCAATCCTCTTCGACGTTGGCATGACCCTCGTGCACCCGGACGGGACCGTCATCGCCCAGGAGCTGGCGGCCCGGGGCGTCGCGGACGTCACCGCCGCCGACGCCGTGGCCGCCCTGCAGATGGCGTGCGACGCCTCGCACATGCGGCTGCCCGCGGGCCACGACGCGGTGGGCCGGACCGGGCTCGCCTTCGCTGGCGCGCTCGGGCTGCCTCCCGAACCCACCGTCGCGGCACTGCGTAGGTGCCTGACGGAACGTGACCTCTACCGTGACCTCGACCCCGAAGCGGCGACCGCTCTTCAGGCGCTGCGTGGCCTCGGCGTCGTGCTAGCTGTCGTGTCGAACTCGGACGGCACCCTGCTCGAAGAGCTCGACCGCTGGTCGCTGCGCGGCTATTTCGATGTCGTCGTCGACTCCACGGTAGCCGGGGTGGAGAAACCGGACCCAGGCATCTTCCGCATCGCCGTCGACCAGCTCCAGCTGCGCGCGGAAGACTGCTGGTACGTCGGGGACCATGTCGTCAACGACGTGGTCGGAGGGATGGCCGCCGGGATCGGCGAGATCGTCCTCTACGACCGGTTCGATTTGTACCGGCACATTCCCGGCGTCCACCGGATCACCGGGCTGCCGGGACTGGTCACGCTGGCACGGGAAGCACTGGCCGGATCCATAGCCGGTCTCTCCTAGGAGCCTGGCGACAGACCATGGAGGCTGTGGGACACCGCCTGGGCCAGTCTGCTCAGGCCGTGGTCCAGCTCGCTGTTCGAGATGGTCAGGGCAGGCATCAGCTTCAGCACCTCATCGTGTGCTCCGGCCGGCTCGACCAGCAGGCCGAGATCGAAGGCGCGCCTGGCGACCTCGGCGGCTCGCTGCTTGTCGTGGAACTCGATTCCTCACACGAGCCCGCGTCCCCGGTACTCCTTGACGCCGGCCCGGTTCTCCTCGGTGATGGAGATCAGCGCCTGCTCGACCCGCTCACCCCGGGCGCGGGTCTGCTTCTCCATCGCCGAGCCGTCGGTCCAGTACGTCTCCAGGGCCGCGGTGGCGGTCACGAAGGCGGGGTTATTGCCGCGGAAGGTGCCGTTGTGCTCGCCGGGCTCGCACAGGTCCAGCTCGGGCTTGAACAAGCACAGCGACATCGGCAGCCCGTAGCCGCTGATCGACTTGGAGACGGTGACGATGTCGGGCGTGATGCCCGCCTCCTCGAACGAGAAGAAGGCACCGGTACGGCCGCATCCCATCTGGATGTCGTCGACGATCAGCAGCATGTCGTGCCGCTCGCACAGGCCAGCCAGCGCTCGCAGTCACCCCGAGTGGGCGACATTGATGCCGCTCTCGCCCACGGTCTCCACGATCACGGCGGCGGGCTTGTCTAGGCCGGAGCCCCGGTCTTCCAGGACCCTCTCGAACCACAGAAAGTCCGGGACCCGGCCGTCGAAGTAGTTGTCGAACGGCATGGGTATGCCGTGCACCAGCGGGACACCAGCGCCGGCCCGCTTGAAGGCGCTGCCGGTGACGGCGAGCGAGCCTAGCGACACGCCATGGAAGGCATGGATGAAGGACACGATCGCCTCCCGACTCTTCACCTTCCGGGCCAGTTTCAGGGCCGCCTCCACGGCGTTGGTGCCGGTCGGCCCCGGGAACATCACCTTGTACGGCAGGCCGCGCGGGCGCAGCACCAGGTGCTGGAAGGTCCGGAGGAAACTCCGCTTGGCGGTGGTCGACATATCCAGACTGCGGGTGACGCCGTCCCGCTCCAGGTAGTCGAGCAACGCCCGTTTCAGGACCGGGTTGTTGGGCCCGTAGTTCAGCGAGCCGGCCCCGGAGAAGAAGTCCAGGTACGCGCGGCCGTCCTCGTCGTACATACGGCTGCCCTGTGCTCGGTCGAAGACGGTGGGCCAGCCGTGGCAGTAGCTGCGCACCTCCGACTCAAGAGCCTCGAAGACACTGAGGTCGGGGTGGGCGAGGATCACAGTCATCCCTTCCGGGAAGATCGACGGTATGTAATAAAATACTTGCTGGCAAGGGCCCTGATGAATCGTCACTGCGGAGCGGAACAAGCTCACTATGACCACTGACCGGGCATGCGTGATGCTTCGCCATCGTGGCGAGCGGGTATCACGCGAGTCGCGACCGACCGTATTCCTCGATCGAGATGGCGTACTGATCGAGAACCGGGACGCTTACGTACGCCGAGCGTCGGATGTCGCCTTGATTCCCGGCGCGATCGACGCCGTACGACTCCTCGGTGAGTATCGGGACGTGGTCATTGTGACCAACCAGGCGGTCATCGGACGCGGCCTGGTCCCGGCGGAGGACATCCTTGCGATACACCGGTCGGTCATCGAGCTGTTCGAGGCCCAGGGTGCGCGCCTCGTCGGGTCGGTCCTGTGCCCGCACGCCCCGGTCAGCGCGTGCGCGTGCCGCAAGCCTCAGCCGGGGATGCTGCTGGCCGCCTGCCGGGCGTGGGGTTGTCAGTTGGAGGACAGCTGGATAGTCGGCGATGCGGTCACCGACGTTCAGGCGGGGGCCGCGGCAGGCTGCCGGACGATGCTGGTCCGTACCGGCCGCGGCGCGGATCACGAGGACGACACCCGGCGTTCCCACCCGGATTGTGTCGTGGTGCCTTCCCTGCCCTTCGGCGTCGACCGGTTGCTCGCCGGCCCGGGTCACGACGGGTGTGCGACCGAGGAGCCGGATGGTTCACGGCCTGTGATGGACTGACCGTGAGGAGACGAGTGAACTCTAGGGAGATGACGCTATGACCTGTCGGGCGCTGGTAACCGGGGCAGCGGGATCGATCGGTGCGGTGGTCGTCGACGAACTGGCCGGGCGGGGGTTCGAGGTCGATGGGTGGGACATCACCGAGCCAGCCGTCCGCCCGGGCGTCACGACCGCCGAGGTCGATCTGCGTAGGCCCGTGCCCCGCGGGCTGGTGCGGCCCTACCGATTGGTCATCCACCTGGCGTCGGTCACCGAGAACCGTGACGACCGGTCGTCTCTCGTCGATCATCTCGGTTCGGTCGGCATGACAGCGCACCTGCTGGATGCGCTCTCGGAGGAGGTCCCGGGCGCCGTGGTGACCACTTCGAGCCAGTTGGTCTACGAGACGGGCCGGCAACACCCGGCTGAGGAAAGCCCCGTGGCGGCGGCTACCGCGTTCGCCGCCGCCAAGATCGCTTCGGAGGCGTTCCTTGAGGCGTTCGGGCACCGTAGCGGTGTACCGACTGCCGTGTTCCGGCTCGCCAACATCATCGGCCCCACCACACGGCGAGGCGTCGTCCACGACTTCGTTCGGCGTGCCGGCGAGGCCGCCACCGCGGGCGGTGCTGTCCGGATCACCGGTTCCACCCACCACCGCCGGTCCTTCCTGAGCCTGGGGGACTGCGCGTCGGCCATCGTCGAACGGGCCGATGCCCTGCCGGACTCGACGCCGGACCATCAGGTCCTGAACGTGGCGAACCTCGACAGCGTCTCGATCGCCGATGTGGCAGACGTCGTCGCGGCGGTCACCGGGATCCCGTTCGACGCCGAGACGCACAGCGAGCGGCTGGCCTGGCACGGTGACCCGGGGACGGTCCTGCCAGACATCTCCCGGCTGTCGGCCACGGGCTGGCGGCCACGGTCGACGTCCCGAGAGGCAGTGCACCAGGCGGCAGCCGGCCTGTGGGCATCGCGAGTGGCCCGATGAGCGTCCCGCGGCCGAGCCCGGGCGGCACGCGTGGAGTGGTCCTGGCGGCCGGACGTGGCACCCGGCTGGGGGGCATCACTGCAACGGTTCCGAAGCCGCTGGTTCCGGTGCTGAACCGGCCGCTCGTCGCCTGGATAGTCGAGGACCTCGCAGCGAGCGACATCACCCAAGTGGTGTTTAACCTGCATCACTTGGCGCCGGCGATGGAGACCTGGGCGCGCACGGCGCCGATCGACGGTGTCCGGCTCGCTTCCGTGACGGAGGACCGCCTGACGGGACCGGCCGGTGGCCTGGTGGCCGTCCTCGATCATCTCTCCGGAGCGGAGCATGTGGTCGTGGTGAGTGGCGACGCCTGCACCACGGTTGACTTCGGTGAGGTAGTCCGGACGCATCACCGCCGGGGCGCGGCGATGACCGTGGTGACGCAGGTCGTCGACGATCCCCGCCCGTTCGGCCAGGTCGACATCGACCCTGACGGCTGGATCACCGGCATGGTGCGCGACCCGTCGCGCCGTCTGCCCTCGGGCATGATCAGTACGGGCATGTACGTCGTCTCGCCCAAGGCTCTCGATGTGCTGTCCGACCTGCGCGGCACAGCGCCGGATCTCGACTTCGACCGGCATCTGGTGCCCGAGCTGCTGCGCCGAGGGTCGGCCGTGGCGGCGTGCGAGACGTCGGCGTACTGGAACGATGTCGGCGTGCCGCAGGCTCTGCTGTCGGCGTCGCTGCACCTGCTCGGCACCGATCGACTCGACCGGGCGGCGCGGCTGTGCATGGACGCGCCGGCGGACGCTGCCGCGGAGGTGTGGTGCGAGGGCAGCCACCCCGCGGTGATGGGCACGGTCTCCGGGCGAGTCCTCCTGGGCGAGGGCGTGCGGGTACCCGCCGGCAGCCGGATCGAAGGGCCGGCGGTGCTGGGCGCGGGCACCACGCTGGTGGAGGGGACTGTCCTGCGGCGGAGTATCACGATGCCGGGCACGCAACTGCTGGCCGGGACCTTCGAGGACGCCGTTCTCTTCGGTCAGGGTGAGGAAGCCGGCAGCTGAGCCGGAAGGGCTGGCCGGGGCGGGTGTGGACCTGCCGGATCGAGACAGGAAATGGTGATCCCCATGCGCGTGGCACTTCTGACTTCGAGCTTCGACCCGGTCATCGGCGGTGCCGAGACCTACGCCCTCAACCTGGCCGAGGGACTGACGGCGTCCGGCCATCAGGTGCTGGTGGTGACCGACACCCCGCACGGCATGGAGCCGGGGGCGGCCGACCTGCGGTCCCGGTCTTACGAGGTAGCCCGATTGTGGCGCTACCGCGACCGGCTCTTCGACCGTCAGAAGCTTCCCTGGGAGGAGATGGCGTTCTCCCTCGCCACCGAACTGAAGGCCCACATGGACGCCTTCCGGCCGGACGTCCTGGTGTCGAACAGCCTTGATGCCGCCTTCCAAGCGGCCATGATCCGGCGCTCGACACCAGGGCTGGCCTGGGCAGCGGCCTTCCACGAACACGCCCCGGAGGACGAGCCGTTCGGTGCCGGGCGGATGGCTGTCGTGTACGGCGACCTGCGCCCCGACGCCGTACTCGCCGGCTCGCAGTTCTACGCCGAGCGGGCCCGCAGGTACGGATCGGGCGAGAAGGTGCACCTGATCCACCACGGGGTGCCGATGCCCGAGGTCGACCCGCCGACGACCGCCGCTTGGCGGGCCCGGTACCAGCTCGGTGACGGTGACCTGATGATCGCCTGCGTCGGCCGTCTCAAGGCCCGCAAGGGGATGACAGAACTCATCGAGGCGTTCGGGAGCCTTGATCCCCGCACCCGACGACTCCGGCTGGTGATCGCGGGGACTGTCAGCTCAGCCTCCCAGGAGTACGCCGACCGGCTGAGGTCCCTCGCCGGCGATCTCGGCTGCGCGGACCTGCTCTCCTTCGACGAGAACGTGGTTGCGGAACAGGTTCCCGCGCTGTTCTCGGCCGCGGACCTCGTGGCGCAGCCGAGCCACGAGGAGGGACTGGGGCTTGCCGTACTCGAAGGCATGGCAGCTCGCCGCCCTGTCGTGACGACCCGCGTCAAGGGCATCAACGAGATCGTGACCCGAGACGGCGTGGCCCTTCAGGTCGAGGCCCGCGACGTACGGGGGCTGGCTGCCGCGCTGGACCGGATGCTCGCGGACCCCGGCCTCCGCAAGGAGTACGCGGAGGCCGGGTATGCGCACGTCCGGGAGAACTTCAGCCTGTCCGTGATGGTGCGGCGCACCGCTGAGGTACTCGCCTCCCTGTGACCGCGGGAGTGGCTCATGGCCAGGGCACGCGCCGCAGGCGTGCCCAGTCGGTCACGATCCTGGATGTCCGCGCGGCCTGCCAGTCCCCGAGCTGATCCGCGAAGTGAGGGCTGCCGGGCACTCCCGAGGAGCCGAAAGGAACGTTCCACCTGCTTGACTCGCGGTCGGCCAGATCCCAGATCCAGCGCGTGACCGAAGCGGTGTGAACGCGGTCGGTCAGGCCCGGAACCGAAACGGTGGCAAGCACGGTGTCCGCGTCACCGTCGAGGGTGATCGCAGGCACTGAAGGGGCCTGTCCGGGGGTGACGTCGGCGAGGATGTGCAAGGGATGCAGCCGGTGGCGTTCCCCCCACGCCTCGGCGGGCTCGTCCGCGACGGACTCCAGCGCCGCCAGCAGTTCCGCATCGCCGTCGATGCCCAGCTCTTGTGCGTCGAGCAGTGAGGCCAGCGCGTTCGCGATACGCATGGGCACCAGCAGCCAGGGATCGAAGATCGGACCCATGCCGTGGGGCTCCGACAACGGCGCGAGTCCCGGGTGCCGGGTCAAGCGCAGAGTGAGTGCCCAGCGCCACTTCGCGAAGGCACCGGCCGCCTCACTCTCGCTCGCCATCCGTCCGTCCCAGGCTTCGAGCAGGTCGGCAAGGCGGGAGGCCGCCGGGCTCAGTGGCGCGCGGCACCGTGCGCGCCGCAAGCGGGCCACGAGGGCGAGCGCGGGGAAGCTCAGCGTGTCCGCGTGAAGGGCGGACAGGTCATCGACCGTCGCCGCCTTCAGTGGTTCGAGCAGCTCAGTGATGCGTTCCGCTCTGGCCGACGACGCGTAGCTGTCGCCGACGTCGTGGCCCGGTCTTCCGGTCGGCCGCTCGTTCGCGTCGGCGACGTATCGCGCGACGACTTCGGGTGCCGGCAAGGAGCCGAAGGGAGCGGGATCGGCAGCGGCCGCGTCGAGCGGCAGCCAGCGCTGTTCGAAAGGCACCACCGGCACGATGCCGGCGGTGAGGCGAAGGACGGTCCCTGACCGGTCGGCGGCCAGCACCCGGTTGACCGGGTCGACCCATCCCTCGAAGGCCGCGGCGATGTCACGGGCGGTCTGTGCGTGCATGAGCCGGCGGAACGCGCTGATCCCCACGTCGCCGGTGACGCGCATGGGCTGCCGGAGACTGAGGAAACCCGCGGCGTCGTCCACGACGACCGTGCCGCGTCGTGTCTCGATGCTGCGGACGTGCACGGGATCCGCGCCACGCACGCGAATCTCGACGGTGGCTGCGTCGGCGGGTTCCCAGCCCTGCGGGCCGAGCGCTTCGACGTCGCCGCCGTCTCCCCGCAGACGTTCGCGGAAGACCTGCTGGGAGTGGGCCATCGCGTTTGTGATGCCCCAGGCGGCCCGCCCGGTGTGCCCGTAGTGCTGCACGCCGGGCACACCGGGAAAGGTGAACCCGACGACGTCATAGGCATCACATGCGAGGCGGACCTGCTGGTAGACGCCGGGAAGTTCGAGCAGTCGGTGCGGATCGCCGGCGAGCAGCGGAGCACCGCTGGCCGTGCGGTCTCCGTGCAGAGCCCAGGCGTTGCTTCCGCCTTCAGCGCCCGCGTGCGTGTCGAAGTGCGCCAGCGCGGTTTCGCCGAGGGTCGCGGCGACGTGCGCCCGCCACAAGACGTTCGGGAAGGTCGCGTACAGCACGTGCGCGACGAGGAAGACCCCGATGGGGGCCCAGTTCGGCCAGGGGTTGCGCTCCGGTCCTCTCCCGGGCAACGCGTCGAGGGCTTCGAACTCCGGGTTGAGAGACCGGCCTTGCTCAAGGCCGACGTTGACTCCGGCGACGTAGGCGTCGACCCATGCGCGGTCGTCCTGGCCGAGGGAGGCGTAGGCCCTGCGCGCGGTGTCCGGGAGCCTGCTGCGAGCGGCGAAGCGGTCCCACTCCAGCCCGGCAACCCCTATGTGCGCCGCCAGGGCACACTCCGCGCGCCAGCGTTCCACCTCGATCTGCCACGCACGGTCGATCGCGGTGACGCGCCCCTGCGCGAAGGCCAGATCGAGTTCGTCGTCTGCCCGTAGATGGGGGATGCCCAGTGCGTCCCGGAACAGCTCTGCCTCAGGCATCGGCAGACTCCGTGGCCAGCATCTCCTCTGGACCGTGCAGAGGACCTCGCCCCCCTTGAGCTTGGTGTGCGGGACCGACCAGACCGGCGGCTTGCGCGAGCAGAACCGCGGTGAGTGTCGAGGCGTCGGCACGGTTTCCCTCGGTGGCTTTGGCGACGAGGGCTTCCACGGTGGTTTCCACGGTCCCCGGATGTGGGGAGACGACCTTGGCACCGAGAGCGGCGTAGGCGTGGGTCAACTCGTTAGAGCTTCCTGGGCTGTTCAGGAACTGACCGAGAAAAACCGCACGTTCGCAAGTGGCCCCGATCTCCTCGAACATTTCACGCACAGCCGCCTGTTCCGGTGTCTCCCCCGGGTCGACCCGCCCTCCCGGTACCTCAAGGATCACCCCGTCTACAGAAATGCGGTACTCGGAGGAGACCAGGATGGTGCCGGCCGACGTCACGGGAACGGCGATCGCGGCACCGGGGTGGTCCTGGAAATGCCACGTCGAGACGACCGTTCCCTCGTGCAACTCGGCCTCGATGACGTCGAACCACGGTGACAGGACGTGGCGCTGCCGCTCACCCACCCATCGAGGCTCGCGTGTTGGTGACTCCATTGACGCCTCCCCTGCCTGAGTGCACCGATACGGTGATCGTCCTGCGCCATCCTCGCATGCCTGCGCAGGGCCCCAACGGGCGCCTGACAGGCCTCAGATGTTAGTTTCCTGGGCGTTGCCGGCACTCCAGGAGGCAAGCAAGCGAATGTCAGGGCACGGAAACCGGATCGACGGAGGGCACGGCGTCAGTTGCCGGGCGCCGCTGAGAATCTCACTCGCCGGTGGGGGAACCGATCTCCCGGACTACTCGGCGGAGTTCGGCGGAGACGTCATCGCGATGGCCATCGACGCCGACATACATGTCCGCTTGTCCCCGGCTGTTTCCCGATCGGAGACCAGATGGTCGGACCAGACAGGAAACCTTCCCGGCGACCCCCTGATCAACGAACTGGTCACGTCGTTGCTGCGCGCCCACCCGGAGTGGGGAAAGCGTCCCTGGACGCTACACAGCACCTCTCGCGCTCGGGCCGGCGCGGGACTGGGCTCCTCCGGTGCCTTCCTGGTCGCGCTGGCCAATCTCCTCCTCCCCGGCCGGGACCCCCACGAGCTGGCCCGGACGGCGTATGACTGGGAACACCGTCGGGCCGGTCGTATGGTCGGGCCGCAGGACTCCTTCGCGTCCGCCTTCGGCGGTCTCGGCGAGATCGCCATCGGGAAGGACGGCGGAGTCCGGGTTTCTCCCCTGAACCTGCATCCGCGCTCAGCGGCATGGATCGATGACAACCTGCTGCTGTTCGACACAGGGAACAGCCGTGACGCGTCGCGTATAGCGGCGACAGCCAAGCTGGATGCCGACCGTCGGAGCGAGGAGAGCAGCCTCCGCCTTGCCAGGCGGCGGATCGAACAGCTCCATGGCATTCGCAGTCTCGTCCCCCACTTCAGGCAAGCCATCACGGAGGGCGACGTCGAGCGTTTCGGCTCCCTGCTGACCGAGAACTGGGCTCTGAAGTCGGGAATGGGACGCGGTATTTCAACCCCGCGCGCCGAGGAGCTTCTGGCCGACTGTCTGGCCGCCGGGGCTCATGGCGGAAAACTGGTGGGCGCTGGCGGCGGCGGTTATGTGCTGGCGAGCGTCCCCGACGAGGCGTGTTCAGCTGTGCGTGCGGCGATGGCGCGGGCCCACGCACCGGAACTGTCGTTCCGCCTGTCCCGACGCGGCGTGGAAGCCGGCGAAGGGACCCTCGGTGAACAGGTGCCCCGGACGTCCGATGGCCGCGCTGTGCCGAGTGCCTCCGCTCAGCGCAGTCGTGTCCCCCTGACCGGAGAGAAGGAACTGTCATGAGCCTGGAGAAGCCGACCAAGATCTGGTGGAACGGCGGGGTCAGCGACTGGCAGGATGCCGTCGTCCACGTGACCGCCGAGACGGCGATGCGCGGGGTCAACGTGTTCGAGGGCGTCATGGCGTACAAACTCGAAGGCCGGCGCGAGCACGCCGTGATCGCTCTCGACGAGCACCTGGAGCGTCTTGCGCGGTCGGCGGCGCTGCTGCACCTTCCCATGCCCTACTCGCCGGCAGGACTCCGGCAGGGCGTGCTGGACCTGATCCGGGCCGAGCCGAGCGACCTCGACCTCTACATCCGCCCGACCGTCTTCCTGGAGAGTGGCGCGTACACGGCCGACCCGAGCCGCATGCGGATGGGCGCGTACATCACGTCGTACACCCGGGAGCGTGCCCCCCTGCGGAGCGTCCGTCTGGTCACTACGCCATGGACGCGGGTCGACGATCCGGCGTTCCCGGCCCAGTCCAAGAGCGGCGCTGTCTACTCCGCCTTCCGGCTGGCGCGCATGGCTGCCGTGCGCGCGGGCGGCGACGAACCTCTGCTGCTGAACGCGCACGGCACGGTCGCGGAGACCGCGGGAGCCGCGGTGATGGCCGTGTTCTCCGACCGAGTGGTCACCCCGCCGCCCGAGGACGGCGCGCTCGACAGCATCACCCGCCGCATCCTGAGTGGCCTCATCGAGCGCGAATTCGGTATCAAGGTGGTCCAGCGTTCGCTGCACCCCGAGGAGTTGCACGAGGCCGACGAGGTGTTCCTCTGCGGCACGCTCGACGAGGTTGCCGAGGTTGCCAGCTTCGACGGTGTGGAGCTCGGACGCGCGGAGGAGAGCCTGACCCGCAGGCTGTTCGAGAAATACCGTGCGGTCTGCACCGCGGCCGGTCCCGACCACACCGCTGCTCAAACCCGCGTAGCGTGGTAAGCGCTCCCGCGCGCAGCGGAGACCACCCGAACCCCCTCAAGAAATAGGTGGCCCCATGCACCTTCCCAACCCCGACGAAGCGACGCGCCTCCTGAGCCAGTGGACGGGCGGTGCGGACCCCCGGCTTCTAGGTCAAGGGATGGAGGGACTCGTCTACGAGATCGACCAGGACCGAGTCGCCAAGGTCTGGTTCAGCGAGTCCCAGGCGTCCCTGGAGCGCACCCGGGCGTTCTACGACGCGTTGGGCGACAAGGCTTTCGAGTTCGCGATGCCGCGGATCCTTGAGGTCAACGTGGTCGACGGCCGGTGCGTCACGATCGAGCAGCGGCTGGCCGGCACGACCATGTCCGACCGGCTGACGGGTGGTCGCATTACGCAGTCGGAGGCCCGGTCCACGTTCATCGACGTGCTGGCGCAGCTCGCGTCGAGCGGCCCCCTTCCCGAGGCCCGCGCTCTGTCGGTCATGGACGAAGAGGTCTCGCTCTACGACGCCGCCGAGGAATTCCCCGACGCCCTGGGCGCGTTGGCGGCGCGACGCCTCAGCCGGTTCCGGTCGGTGCTCGACCCGGCTGTGGAGAACCTCGACAAGAAGTTCGACGCGTTGCGCGCCCGCCTGCGCGAGATCGACAGCGGACGCCGCTCCGTCGTCCACGGCGACATGGTCCTGCCCAACATTCTGGTGGACGATGCCGGTACCCCGACCGCGGTCATCGACTGGGGCTTCTTCACCACCGAGGGCGACCCGGTATTCGATGCCTCGGTGGCGGCCTCGATCTTCAACATGTACGGCGAGAACGCCCTGGACACCGAGCTCGGCCTCTACGAGCAGATCGAGGAGCGCCTCGGCTGCGAGCGGGACGCACTCCTGGTCTACCGTGCGGCGTACTCGCTGATCACCGCGAACGCGTACGACGCCGAAGGCAAGGACGGCCACTTCGCCTGGTGTGTTGCCGCCCTGAACCGGCCGGACGTCGTACGAGCGCTGCTGGGTTGAGCCGCAGTCAGCGGCCGGTTCTACTGTTCGTCGCCGGTGAGCGGTCGGTGAGCCCTCAGTACGGCCCGCTCGCTCGTCGGCGTCAGCAGTCGGCCTCCCTCGTCGTGCGCGGTGACCCGGTCGTACCCCAGGCGGAGCGTCAACGACCGCAGTTCGGGGATGCCGTAGCGCCGCACGTGGTAGCTGCGCCGGGTGGAGCGGTCGTCGATGACGACTTCCTGTTCGGTGCACTGCCGCCCCAGCAGAGGGTCATAGCGATGCCACTCGCGCAGGACGTCGTCACCGTGGCTCTTCTCGGTGTAGGAGTCGAAGGTGCGGCCGAAGGTGTCCCAGTGGCGGCTCTCGACGAGCAGCCGACCGCCCGGTACCAGGGCCCGCAGGGCTGACGACAAGGTCGCCTCGTCGTCGGACTCCTGGTAGTAGCCGAGGGACGTAGACCACACGAGGACGACGTCGAAGCGCCCGTCCACCTGCGGGTTCCGCATGTCGCCGTGCACGTACGTCGCCGACGGGTGCCCCTCCTCGCACGCGATCTGGAGAAGGTGTCTGCTGGAGTCGACCCCGACAACCTCCAGGCCGCGGGCCGCGAGGCCGTTCGCGATGCGTCCGAAGCCACAGGCCAGGTCGAGCACGCGCATACCGGGCCGCAGGCCGCCGAGGTGCTCGATGGTGTCGAGTTCCTGGGTCTCGGCCTTCTCGGAGCGGTAGCGGCGCCAGAACCGGTCGTAGTCGGCCTCGAACGCGGGGTGGGGCTGTGGTGTCTCGTGCACGTTCCTCCAACTCTCTTACCGTCGGGGGTCGTTTGACGTCGGGCCGGGGTCGATGCCCGCCGGGGCGAGGCTACCAGGCGCCTCCTGAGTCACCCTCACAACGTGTGTGCGATGCTGTGACCACCTGTTATCCACACCACGACAGGAGGCGGAACGACGAGTGCCAGAGCGGAACTTGCAGTGTCAGGAGGCGATGTGACCGAGCAATCCGCAGCGACGCTCGAACCGGCGCCGCGTCGACGTCTTCCGCGTGTTCTGACGCCGTTTCGCAATGCGGCGTACCGTCGACTTGCGCTCGCGTTGCTCCTGTCCACCTTCGCCACCGGAGCCTGGGCCGTGGCCCAGGTGTGGGAGGTCGTGCGCATCGGCGGCGGTCCGGCCCAGCTCTCCGTGGTGGCGACCTCGGCCTCGGTCGGCATCCTGCTCCCCGCGCTGCTGGCCGGTGTGGTGGCCGACCGAATCCCGCAGAAGCTGATCCTGCTGTGCGTCGCAGCGGTGGAACTCGCCGGGATGGGCCTCATCTCGGTTCTCTCGCTCACCGACACCACTCAGCTCTGGCATCTCACCGCGGTCGCCCTGATCACAGGCTTGGCCCAGGCCTTCTACTACCCGGCCTACTCCGCCTGGCTGCCCGCACTGGTCGCCGACTCGGATCTTATGGCGGTCAACGGCTTCGAGGGGATGGTCCGGCCGACGATCGGCCAGGCGATCGGTCCCGGCGTAGCGGGCGCCCTCGTGGGCGCGGCCTCCCCGGGGGCGGCACTCTCGGTCGCGGCCGCGGCCTCCCTCGTCGGCCTTGTGGCCCTGGCGCTGGTGCCGATGACACCCGTACGCCGTGACTTCGACGCCGAGGCGAAGCCCGCCACCGCGGTCCGGTCGGCCATCAGCGACATGCGCGAGGGCTATCGCTATGTGGTCCGCACGTCCTGGCTGGGCGCCACCCTGCTCTTCGCCTCGGTGATGATCCTGATGATGTCGGGACCCTTCGAGGTGCTCGTTCCGTTCCTCATCAAGGACCGGCTGGGCGGCGGAGCGGGCGACCACGCCTGGGTGATGGCGGCCTACGGCATCGGTGCGGCGGTCGGTTCGTTCGTGATGGCCTCGCTGCGCATGCCGCGGCGCTATCTCACCGTGATGACCCTGATGTGGGGTATGAGCTGCCTGCCGCTTCTCGCGGTCGGGTACGCCGACCGGATCGCCGTCGTGGTCGGTTCCGCCTTTCTGCTGGGTGCCATGTTCTCCGCCTCGTCAGTGATCTGGGGGACACTGCTGCAGCGGAGGGTGCCCGCGCACCTGCTCGGTCGCCTGGCCTCCCTCGACGCGTTCGTCTCGATCAGCCTTATGCCAGTGTCCATGGCGCTGGCCGGGCCGGTGGCCGACGCGATCGGCGCGCGCACCACCTTCCTTGTCGCCGGGCTCGTCCCGGTCATCGCAGCGGTGCTGGCGATCGTCTGGGCTAAGCTGCCGGCTGACGAGATCGCGCATCCGCTCAAGGACTAACTGATCGTTTCAGAATGAGATCTTGGTCTGACCTCTCGGCTGAGCTGGTGCTCAGTGGTGCGACGGAACTGCTTGCCCTGCCTGCGCGTTGGCTCGACAGGCCTTTTTTGGGGGGAGCACCTTGTCGAGCTTGGGCTTCCCGTCGGCGCGGGCGGTCGGACGCGGGGCGGCCTGATACCGCGGGGACTGCCATGTCCTCTCCATACACTCTGACGGGGAACTCACTCCTGAAGAGTTGGCCGTTCGGGTACGCGCGGCCCGGCTCGACTTCATCGCGGCGACGGAGCACAACTCAGCCGCGGCCCCCCGGCACCTGGGGGCATTTGGCCGCCGATGACTTCTTGATCGTCCTCGGTGAGGAAGTGACCACGAAGAGCGGGCACTGGCTCGCGCTCGGCATCAATCCCGGCGAGGTCGTCGACTCAAGCCAAGCGGCACTGGCTTCTGTTCACGAGAACGGGCCCTGGCTCAACTTGTGTAGTGCAGTCACTCACCGTAATACCGGAGACTCTCGGAATCGACCCTGAAGTTGCCCGAAAACAGCGGGACTTGATGCCCATCAGGGTGAAGGTGCGGGGCCGTGAACAAGGTGCCGCACTGCTTGCCGGAGATGCTGTTCATGTTGCTCGCCGATGTGGTGGTGACGTCGGTCGATACGAGTGGCGAGGTGATACGCGTCGAGGCATGCAGTGCGGCCGACGGTGCCGCGTGTCCTGGCTGTGGTTCCTGGTCGTGCCGTGTTCACGGCTCCTACCTGCGGTTTCCCGGTGATCTGCCGGTGGTCGGTAGGCCCGTGGCTGTGGCGTTGCGAGTGCGGCGGTTCGCCTGCGCGAATGCGGAGTGCCCACGGCGGACGTTCGTGGAACAGGTGCCGGGGCTGACCCGGAGGCACGACCGCTGGACCGAGCGGCTGCGCTCGCTTCTCGGGGCACTCGGCCTCGCCCTTGCTGGCCGAGCTGATCGGCATCCGCGTCAGCCGGAGCACCGTGCTGCGAATGGTCCAAGCGCTGCCTGAGCCAACCCCGCCGCCTCCGACGGCGGTCGGCGTCGACGAGTGAGGCCCGTGCATCGTCGCCGTGGACACCCGCCGCCGACCAGCCCAAGCACCCCGAAACCCGCGCACACCAGCCCGCCCGACCTGCACCTTTCACGATGCACACTGCTCACTGTGCGTCGGTGGCGACGACGTGCGCGGGGATCTTGGCGTCGCGCAGATCGTGGACCCGCAGACCGCGTTCGATCAGGGCGCGCAGCCGGTCCGGCTCGGCGAGGCTGTGGCGCAGCCCGGTCAGTCCGGTGGCGAGGGAGAGCAGGCGTAGGGGGAATACGTCAGCGCGCCGGGCGCGCATCCAGAGCTGGTGCAGTTGGTCGAGTTCTTCTGCCGTCGGATCCTGGGCGAAGGCAACGGCGTTGAGCGCACCGGCCGAGGAGCCGATGACGAGGTCGGGGCGGATGTCGGCCTCGGTGAGTGCGCGCAGCATGCCGACCTGTACTGCGGCGAGGCTGGCGCCGCCCTGGAGGACGAAGGCGCCCGGCATCCGGCTGCGTTTTCCTGGTCCGTGTCCGGCCGAGACTGGGGTGTCTCGGTGGCGGGGAAGCGCTGGCCTGGGGGCGGGAAGGGCTGGCTTCGGATGGGATCGGCCTGGTGATGGGCGGGCGGTGAGTGCGTGCGTCATCGTGCGCTTCCCGGGCGACGGCCGAGGGTGGCGTCGGCGCGCACGGCGGGTGCGGGCGGTGATCCGCTGGCTTTCCTGTTGGAGTCGGACGCGGGCGCCGGGGCATGCCGAGGCGCGGTTTGGTGCCGGGGGTGCGGCAGGTGGGGAAGTGGTCCAGGCCGATGTGGCGGGTTTGTGTGCATTCGGGCGTCAGTGTCGAAGAGTTCGCGCTCGCGTGGATGAAGAAGGTGCTGGGTGATGAAGGATCGGCCCGCCACCTTCCACAGGCCGCGTCCCTTGGTGAGGGCGGAGACGGCCTGGGTCTCGACACCGGTCAGGCCCAGGAGGACGGCGGCGGTGGCGAGTTGGTCTGCTTCCTGGCGGTAGATGATCCGTGTGGAGCAGTCGGTCAGCAGGCCTTCGGCGAGTGCACGGCCCCGCGATCCGGCGTCGCCCGCGGTCAGCAGGTCGGACAGCCGGTGGATCACCATCAGGTTGGCAATGCCGAGTCCGCGGGAGAGCTTCCACTGCGACTGCATGCGCTCCAGCAGGGCGACGTGTCGCATGACGCGCCAGGCTTCGTCGTAGATCACCCAGCGCCTGCCGCCGGTGGGGTCGGCGAGGGCGGCCTCCATCCACGCTGATGCACAGGTCATGGCGAGGACAAGGGCGGTGTCGTCGCCGGCGCCGCCGAGCCGGGACAGGTCGATGGACAGCATCGGCGCGGCCGGGTCGAAGGCGACGGTGGAGGGGGCGTCGAACATCCCGGCCAAGTCGCCGTGGACGAGGCGGCGCAGGGCGTGCGCGAGGTCTTCGGCGGCCTGGCCCAGCCGCCCGGACAGTTCGCCGGTGGCTACATCGAGCCGCGTCGGCGTGCCCAGGACGTGGGCGACGTCGCCGAGCAGTGGCGTGGCGCCGGTGGCCTCGGCGGCAGCGACGACCTGGTCGAGGGCGACGTCGAGCGCGGTGTGCTCCATCGGGTGCAAGTCGCGGCGCAGGACGGTACGGGCGAGGGAGCCGAGCAGCAGCAGGCGTCGCTTGCGGACCTCGCCCTTCCAGTCCTGCTCGCTGATGCCGTACGGCTGAGTGGGGGCGTCGAGCGGGTTGAGCCGTCCCGGGAGGCCGGGGCCGAGGGCGATGGTGCTGCCGCCCAGGGCTTGCGCGACGGCTGTCCACTCGCCCTTGGGGTCGCAGGGGACGTAGATGCGGTAGCCGAAGGCGACGGCGCGTACCGCGAGGGACTTGGCGAGGGCGGACTTGCCCATGCCGATGATCCCGGCGAGCAGGATGTTCGGGTTGGTGAAGCCCTCCAGGCGTCCGTACAACGCGAACGGGTCGTAGGTGAACGCGGCTTCGGCGTGGACATCGCGGCCGATGTAGATGCCCTGTGCGCCGAGTCCGCCCTCGGCGAGGAAGGGGTACGCGCCGCTGGCGGTTGCGGTCGTCATCCGGTGTGCGGGGAGTTTGAGGAGGCCGCCTCGGGCGGAGGCGGGGCCGGGCCTTCCCGAGGTGGGGTAGGTGGCCCGCAGGTCCGGATCGGCACCGGGAGTGGTGGGGCGGGTCTCGGGCCGGGCCGCGTGGCGGGCGGTGTGGCGGGCGGCGGCGAACTCCTCCCGCGCGGCGCGGACGGTGGCGCGGTTTGCTTTGCGGGGGGTGAACAGGGGGCTGGCGCTGGCGCGGGTACGGATCGCCATGGGCGAGAACTCCTCGGGCGGTGGTCAGTGGCGGATGAGGCCGGTGAACGGGTCGTGCAGCTCGGCCGGGGTGGTCTGGCGACGGACCCGGGCGGCGGTGGCGAGATGCCGCTGGCAGATCGACAGCTCCGGGGCACCCTCGGGAAGACCCGCGCGACACGCCTCCGGGCTGCGCGGTTGGCCCGTGGCGGGGTGAGGTGCTGCGTGGTAGGCGGCGTGTAGGTGCGCGGCGGCCTGCCACAGTCGGGTGCGTACGGCGCGCAGGTGGTCGCCCTCGGCCTCGGCGACCACGACGGTGCGGGTGGTGTGGGCGTCCAACAGTCCGTGCAGGGAGATCAGATGGGCGTGTAGGGAGTCCAACTCGGCCCGGCTGGCCGCGACCGTTCCGGCGGGGACGTTGATGCTGCGGTGGAAGTCGAGCGCGGCGGTGGCGAACGGCACGAAGTCCGGAGAGAGGTCGGGCAGCGGCGGCTGCGGGGTCAGCATGGCGATGCCCTTCGGCGAAGTGCGGGTGAGCAGGAGGAACGGCACTACGGGCGGGCGAGAGGGAGGGCCGCATTGGTGAAGGCTTCGGCCTGCTGCCAGGTCAGACGGCGCAGATCGACCAGCGCGGCGACAGCGGCGGTCTCGATCGCGGCGCAGGCTGCGTTGAGCTGTTCGTCGCTTTCGGCGGAGACCGTGAGCAGACCGGTCAGAGCGACATCGGCGTGGCCTGCGATCAGCTGCCGCTCACGCGCCTTGATGTCGGCGTACTCGACCGAGTCCTCCTCGGAGTCGACCTGGCCCTTGCGCTGCCGCTCGGCCGCATCCGCGATCACGGTGGCCTTCTTGCGCTGGACATCCCTCAGCGCGGCATCGAGGCCCTTGGGCGCGTAGGTCAGGGACAAGGTGCGGCGCACGCCGGACGCGAACAGCAGCTGGTGCAGGAACCCCGGGCTGGTCTCGATCCGGGGCCAGTTCTCGATCCAGAACACCGCGTGATGAGCGGTGTCGGTCTGGATCCGGTCGGCCCTCTCCACCAGCACCACCGGGCCGGCGGCGGCCGATTCGGCCTGCGGGCGCCCGGAGGTCGACCAGCGGTCGAGCGCCGCGGACGCAGCGAGATCGTACGCGGTGCGCACCACGGCAGCGATCTCGCTGCCGGTGAGCCAGCTGGCGGGGGTGAGTCCGGCGTTGCGGGCTGCCTGATCGAAGGTTGCCGTCAGCTGGGACAGGACCGCGAAGGCACCGGTGAGTCCTCCTCCGGCCTGGTTGATCAGTCGGCGCGCGGCTTTGAGGTCCAGGGCCAGGGCGACGTACGCCTCGTGCGGTGCGGCAGCGGGTCCGGCGGCGGCCAGCAGATCGGCGTAGACGGGGCCGGCGAGGTGCGTGTCGGGACGGCCGTGGTCCTCCCAGTAGCGGTTGAGCGCGTCGCCGGAGTCGGGGACGGTGCGCTCCAGGACCTGGATGCGGGCGATGTGCCCGGTGCGGGCCAGCGCGGCGAGGGCTCGGCCCCATCCGGCGACGTTGGCGTTCTGGGTGGCCGGATCGAGGAGGGCGAAGGCACGGCTGGAGATCTTCACGACCGCGGTCAATGTCTGCTGATGCGGGTCGTGGACGGCGCCGAAGCGGCGGTCGGGGGAGGTGACCACGCGCAGCGAGGCGGCGGTGCCGGGCAGGTGCAGCAGGCCCTCACGGCGCGGCCGGGTAGAGGGCCGGGCGAGCCAGAGCAACTGGCCCCGGGCGCGGCGCAGGGCGTACCGGAGCACGATGGGGGACCAGTCGGCGAGCGAGCGGCCGTGGTGCCGGGCGAAGACCGCGACCGCGATCATCGCCCACACCGGTATGAGCTTGAGTGCTCCGGCGACGCCGGCGGTGAGCAGCACCGCGAGCAGCAGCAGGCCGGTGGCAGCCACGACGAGGAGCTGGGCGGCAGTCAGGCCGAGCAGCACGCCGCGCCGGGAGCGGTGCGGGAACTTGACCGTGGCTGTGGCCTCGGCCAGTGAGGTGTCGGAGAGCATGCGAAGCCGTCCTTGAAACGAGATGCAGAGACAGGGGGAAGGAGGGGCGGGCCGCCGCAATCGGGACGGCCCGCCCCGTGTCCGCCAGGGCTAGGAGCGCGATCCGCCCTGCGGCGGGTTGGGATAGACCCATTGCTGCGGCGTCTCCGAGCCCTGCGGAGCGGGACCGGTGCCGGACGAGGCCGCCCCTCCGGACGCGGCCGGAGGCCGTAGCACAGTCGTAGACCCCTGAGGTTGCGGGCCCGCAGGTGCCTCGGCTGCCGCGGAGCCTGACGATGCTGGGGCGTTCGCTGAGGCCTGCTGTCCGGGGCGCCGGATCAGCGGCTGGCCCCGGTCGCCGTCGGTCGGCGGGCGCTTGATGAGCGGAGTGCCCTTGTCGCCGGTGGCGTTGGGGTCCTCGCCGTAGCGGAACCGGACCTGCTTCGGCGTACCGGTGTTGCTGTTGCCGCCGGTGGGATCGATTCCGGAGGCGACCCCGCCCGAGCCCATGCCCGGTACGGTCGCCGGGCCCTGGGGAGCGGGTGTGCCGGTGCCGGCCTGGACCGCGAGTTGCCCGGCGGTCTTGGCCCCGCGGGCGGCGGTGACCATCCCGGAGGCGCCGGAGCGGTGCAGGTCCTCGCCACCTCCGCCGTCGGCGGCCCAGTGCACGAACTTGTACGTGGTGTACGGGGTGAGCATCACCAAGGCGAGCACGACGATGCCGGCCATCGCGTCCGACAGGGCGGACAGCCCGTCCTTCGCATCCGCCTTGCCCATGGCCGAGACGCCGGTCAGGAACACGATCGTCATCAGCAGCTTCGAGACGACGAGCGTGGCGGTGGCCTCGATCCAGCCGCGCCGCCAGCGCCTGGCCACCTCCCAGCCGCCCCCGGCGCCGGCGAACACGGCCAGCGTGACCAGGATCAGGATGCCGACCTTGCGGAAGACCATCACGCCCCAGTACATGAACGCGCCGATGGCGGCGCCGAGGGCGACCAGGGCCTGGACCAGCCAACCGAGTTGGCCCAGCTGCCCGAACTGGCTGACGAGGACGACTCGGCGTACCGCGTCGGAGATGCTGCTCTTGGCGAGCGTGAACAGGCCGTCCGACAGAGCGTCGACGACGGTCAGGGCGACGGTGGTGAAGGCGATCGCGGTGAAGGCGAAGAAGACGCCGATGATCGTGCCCTTCAGCGCGTCGAACAGTGACTCCGAGTCGCGGCGCCAGGCGGCCCGGATCAGAGCCAGGCAGAACGTGCCGACGGTGAGGATCAGCCCGATCGGTAGCAGTAGCTCGTAGTTGTCGCGGAACCAAGTCGCATTCAGGTTCACCGCGGTGGTGGCGTTGACGGCTTCGGCGGCGAGGTCGGCCGCCGAAGCGGCGAGCTCGCCGGTCGACTTGGCGATCCAAGCGCCGATTCCGTCGGTGATGGCATCGCCGACCCCGCTGGTGACGCTGTCGCAGACGCTGGACATCAGCGGCCAGTCGCAGACGTTTACGGCCATGGCAGACGCCTCCTTTCTTTCTCGAGCGGGGTCAGGGGCTGACGCCCGGAGCGATGCCGGACAGCGCGCACTGCTTGTGGGGGCGGCACTGGACAGCGAGCGTGATCGAGCGGGACTCGGCACCAGCTCCGCCGCCGTCCCAGGCGATGGCCTGGGTGCCGGTGACGGTGACCGCGTAGACGTACGCGGTGGTGATCGCGCCCGGGTCCTCGTTGAGAGCGGCCGTGAACGCGGCGGGAATGTGGCCCTCGCTGATGCGGGCGGTGGCGTACTGGCCGTTCGTCCGCAGCTGCTTCCACAGATCCTTCGTGGGCAGCTGGGCGCTGACTGACGCCCAGTCGGCGTACTTCTTCTCGCCGGTCATCCACGCCTTCAGCCCAGCCAGCTGCTGCGGCTGTGACAGCGTGCGGGTGTCGTAGGACCACAGGGCCTTGGCGAACGCCTTACCGAAGACGACCGGGTCGGTCGTCTTCGGCGGCTCGGCCACCGAGCCCTTGCCGACGGGCACGGAGGCTGACGGGGAGGGAGCAGCGCTGGCCGTTGCTGCCGCCGAGCCGGTCGCGCTCGGGGCGGAGGGCTGGGCCACCGTGTGGCCATCTCGGGTGAGGTACGCGATCAGCCCCGCGACCGCAGTGAGGACGGCCAGGACCGCAAGCCCGGCCAGGACCCGGCCGCGTGCTCCTGACGCACTGCCCGGGCGGGCGTGCGTTGCAGATCGATTCGCCGGCATCAGTGGACCTGCGAGCCGAGCGCGGAGAAGAAGGCGACGATCCCGTTCGCCGCGCCGAGTAGCAGCGCGCAGCCGGCGGCGACCGTGGCGCCCTTCTTGCCGTTGGCCTCGGCCTGGTGCGAGCCGGAGTGGTGGCCCCAGGCCCATACCACAGCGGAGACGGCCAGAGCACCGACGACAGCGATGATGCCGAATAGGTTGATCGAGGAGATGACCTCCTTCAGGACCGACAGGCCCGGCAAGCCGCCCTCCTTCGGCGTTACACCCGGGTCATAAGCCAGATAACGGAGGTGGTCGGCAAGGTTCACGGGAACTCCAGTTCGAAAATGGGCATACGGAAATACCCGGACAGGGCAGAGGGGGAGGGGAGATTGAGGCGACGGCCTCGGAACCGGGGAGCTACGGCCCCGGAGCCATGGCGGAGAACCGGGGAACCACTTGAGGACCATGCAGGCCGCAGTGGTGAGGCGTTCGCTTCACAGAGGGGTCCTTCGAATGGGGGAATGACGGCCGGCAGAGCGCCGGAGAGAAGGGGGAGGCCGGGGTCCGCGCGCTCAGGCGACGATGCGGCGCACCGCCAGTACCTGGGACTTCCACGCCGCGAGCGTCGTGATCCGGACCACGTCACCGGTACGCGGCGCGTGCACGATCAGCCCGGAGCCGATGTACATCCCCACGTGATCGGGGGCTGCGGCGGCGCCCTCGGTGAACAGCAGATCACCTGGCTTCACCGCACCCGGGGAGACGGCCTTACCCTCCTTGACCTGGGTGTAGGTCGTGCGGGAGAGAGTCACGCCGGCGGCGGCGTACGAGCGCTGCATCAGCGACGAGCAGTCACAGCGCCCCATCGGGTCCGGTCCGTGCGAGTCCGTGCACGAGCCACCCCACTGGTACGGAGTGCCGAGCTGGCCGAGCGCCCACCGGATCGCAGTCCGCACCTTGGCAGGCGCGCCAGTGGGAATCTCGTACCCCTCCGGCAGCGCCCCGGCGGGAATCGTGCCGAAGTCAGCACCATCCTCCCCGCCCTCGGCCGCGCAGCCAGCGGAACCAGCGGCAGGGGTCAGAGTAGCGGTCGATTTACCAGCGTCATCCGCGGAGCCCAGGGTCTTCGCGATCGCCGACTGCAAGGCGGTGGTGAGATCCTCCCACTTGGCGTACGCGTCCTTGTACGCTGAGCGCTGGACCTCCTGCGCAGCCTGCGTGACCGTCAGCTGCTGCCACCCGTCGATGTTCAGGAGGTGTGTGTAGAACTGCGTCGCCGCGTACACGGGATCCTGGATCTGCTCGGCCGTTCCCCAGCCTTGCGACGGACGCTGCTGGAAGAGCCCGAGTGAATCCCGGTCCCCGTACGACAGGTTCCGCAGGCCGGACTCCTGCAGTGCGGTCGCCAGGGCGATCACCTGTCCGCGCGTTGGCACCCTGAGCGCGACGCCCGTGGCGACGATGGTCTTCGCGTTCGGTATCTGCTCTGCCGGATCGCTCAGACCCGCGATCGAGACCGAATCGCCCTTATCGTCATTGAGAATTGCCTCCACCTGCCGCGCAACGGCCGCACTGTCCACAGCCTGTGCACTGCTGGCGGTGCAGGCCGCCGCATCCTTGGCGGCTACGACGACCAGCGGGGCGGCCAGTATCAGGGGACCGGTGGCGACCAGGCCCACGACGGCGCCGGTCGCCTTCACCGCCACCGCCGGAAGAGGAGTTTCTGGGCATGCTGCATTCGCAGCTCCTTACTGTGGTGGCGCGGCGCCGGCCTCTCGTGGAAAAGGTCGCCGACGCCGCGCCGGGGTGAATCCGAACGCCCCCAAGGGCGAGAGGTATCCGGTATCCGGCTGCTAACTCCCGGAAGCCGGTGATGTCATCGAGGCGCGGCAGCCAGCCGCGCTCGTAATCTCAGGCAGCACATCGGAAATGGGTCCCCTCGCTCGTCGACAACACGCCTTAACTGCGGTGCCGAGGCTGTCCTGTTGGGCGGGACAGCACAGAACAACACAGGTCAGCAGGTGTGGAGGCGGGCTCCCTCCTGCGAACACGGCGAGACAATAGACGCGATTTCCGGCCGTACCAAACAACCCCTCGATCCGGTCTATTGCCGCGCGACAGACGGGCTACGGGGTCATTGGGTGCGGCCGGAATTGGCCGCTACCCTCGCGCCCACCAACCGCCCCGAACGGCTGCTGCCTATGCCGCCCGGAGCCGCTGTGGCGCGAGTCCTGAGAGGAAACGCGCCCCACACCGAATCCCCGGAAAGGGAGAGCTCCCGAATGCCGTACACCCTCCACCGAGGCGACGCACTGACCGTGCTCGCCGGCCTCGGCAACGACAGCGTCGACGCCGTGATCACCGACCCGCCGTATAACAGTGGCGGACGCACCAGTGCCGAGCGCACCAGCCGCACCGCCCGCTCGAAGTACACCTCCGCCGACGCCGAGCATCAGTTGGCCAACTTTCCCGGTGAGAACCGCGACCAACGCTCGTACGGCTTCTGGCTGAGCCTGCTGCTCACCGAGGCGTACCGGGCCACCGTCGAGTCCGGCGCCGCACTGGTCTTCACCGACTGGCGGCAGCTGCCAACGACGACGGACTCTCTTCAGGCCGCCGGATGGACCTGGCGCGGCATCGCCTCTTGGCACAAGCCCGTCTCCCGCCCACAGAAGGGCCGCCTGAAGCAGTCATGCGAGTACATCGTCTGGGGCACCAAGGGCCCGGTCGATGCCGACCGCAACCCCGTCTACCTGCCCGGTCTCTACACCGCGAGCCAGCCGAGGAGGGACCGGGTGCACATCACGCAGAAGCCCGTCGAGGTGATGCAGGAACTGGTCAAGATATGCCCGCCGGGCGGCACTGTCCTGGACCCCTTCGCCGGATCCGGCTCCACAGGCGTCGCGGCGCTGCGCGAGGGGCGACAGTTTGTCGGAATCGAATTGTCCGACCATTATGCGGACATCGCCGAACAGCGACTGTTGCAGGCGATGCAACAGACTCGCACCCGTGAGGACTTCGTTCTCGCGGGACCAGAGGAATGAGCAGGAGAGCGACCGAGCCAGGGCTGACGGGCCGCAGGCGGAATGGGCGGCTGGTACATCGGGCCCCGATGTACCAGCCGCCCATTCTCTTGTGTCAGGTCGCCTCGAACGCCCGCCGGATCAGCGGTCCCGCCTTCTCCAGGTCAGCGGCAGAGGCGATCCGGACCTCCAGGTCACCCGTGCCGAGGTGACCGATTCCGCGCATGTCCCGTGAGAACCCCTCCTCCAACTCCACTCTGTCCGGGTCGACCTTGAGATAGACCAGGATCGCCTCGTGCTTCGGACGGAAGATGACGGAGGCGACGTTCACCATCCGGCGGTAGGCGATGTAGTGCCGAAGCTGAGCCACCTCGACCTCGTCCCAGGCGGTGAGGGCCTCGTCAAGCTCGGCGTACAGGTCCTGCAGGCAACCGGGAATCGCCCCCGCGGTAGCAGTTGCCTGAGCGGACGTCTTCCCGTCCTTGCCGACGGCACCAGCCGTGACCTCCCGCTCGCGGCTCTGGCGACGGTCCGAGACCTGTCTCGTGGATCCGGGCGTGGACTCGATCAGCTGCAGGCTCAGCAGCCCACCCTCGAAGACGCGGTAGCGCACCAAGTCGACCCGCTCACGCAGACGGTGCACTGCGACTCGGTCGTGGTGCGAGAAGCAAGCGGCGATGCAGACCATACGAGGGTTCCGCCAGTCGATCGACTCGGCGGCCTCGGAGCCCAGCTTCTCCTTGACCAGTGCCACGAACTCGTGACGCGCGGAGTCCAACCACGACAGGTAGGAGACAGCCTGAGACAGGACACCGCTGTCGGCGCCTCTCTTGTACTCGATCAGCGCAGGTGTGCCGTTCTCGTCCAGACCGAGCGAGTCGATCCGGCCCCGGTGCCAAGGCCCCGTCGGGTACTCCGACGCCACGAAGCGGATGCCGAGCATGGCCTCCATGCCTGCCTCGACTCTCCGCTGTAGCTCCACCTCGAGCGTCACCGTGGAGCCGCGCAGCTCGACGTCCCGGCCGTCGGCATCCAGCCGGAACAGCTTCAGGTCGGTCACCAGCGTCCCCCTCCCTGATCGCTACAGGAGGAGCAATCGAAACCAGCCTGCGGGTATTCCGATGGATCCCTTCGCATGATGCCTGGCTGAGGGGTTTCGCTGCTCGGCCAACGTGGATGCCTCGGATCGTTAGGGGAGGACGATCAGCGGCGTTAAGTTTGTCCGGTTCTGGTAAGCGCCGGACGGGTTACGGTGCTCGCGATCAAGGCAGCCTCGAGGGCGCGAGTACCTCGCAGCTATCCCGAGCCAGATCGGACTCGGTCGACCCGGCTTCGTAGGCCACTGCCGCTGGACCGGGCAGGCAACTGATCCACCCGAGCACATCAGCATGCTGCGGCGGGAGCAGACAGCAAATCAACTCCCCGGTTACTGTGTCGATCGCGCACGTCACCACACTGCGCGAATGCGTATCCAACCCGACGCTCGGAAAACACTGGGCCTCCCGCAAATGTAGGCACTACTGGCCAGGCGCGCCCGACCAGCGGGTCTGCCGCTACCTCGGGTGGCGGCAGATCTCGGGGAGCCGTGACGACTTCAGGAGTCGCTCAAGCGCCGGGACCGCGTCATGGTAAAGAGCTGGTCCAGACGCACCTGGCATGAGACGGCGCAGGGCACGCGTCGCGATGTCGGCGAGCGCCGCACCGATGTCGCCGCCTATTGCGATATCCAGAGTGCCGACGAGGTTTACTTCGCGATCGTTCCACTCGTCGATGTGCTCCGTGAGGAAGTCCACAGCCACGGACTGTCGGCGGGCAAGAAGTAGCAGCTCGCAGGCGTGCACGGCGTCGCGGAGGTCGAAGCGGAGGCGGGCGGCGAGCCCCGACGGCCCGAGCCCCGGCTCCTGGCAGGTGATGACGAGTTCGTCAGCGTCGTGGGTTTTGGCGATGATGCCCAACTGCATGCCGCCGCGGACAAGTAGCTCCGCCGCCGCCCGCCGTTCGCGTTCGTCGTGAAGGGCGATCGACCACCAGGGGAGCGGGCCCCATGTGCCGTGTGTTGTTTCGTGCTCAACGAAGGGGGAGAAGATCTGGTACCGCTTCAGCAGATGCTTCTGGAAGGTGGCGAGGCAGCCGTCCTGGAAGTGCTCGTCCTTGCTGCGCTCGCGCAGCAGCTCGTACTCGATGGCGCTCATGCCCTCCACGGCCAGCGCGATGCGTTCCAGCTGCTCCTGGATGATCTCCGCGGTCCGCACGAGAACTCCGCGGAACTCATCGCCTGACGGAGCCTGATCGAGGAGACGGCCCAGAGCGCGCTGCGCGGCTTGGCAGCGTACGAGATCGCCACCAAGGCTCACCAAGTGGCGAGCCTTGAGAGTGCTCCAGGGGCGGGTGGACATCCAGCGCTCCCAGGCCTGGTCGCCGCCACCACGTTGGGTCAGCGTCATAGCTCCGGCATTGCCGACCCGGAAGTCCGGCTCGGCCTTCAGCCTCTCCCACAGGTCGGGGTACCCCTCCAGCGGAAAGGCGGGCAGCGAGGAGTGCGCCGCGAGGACACGTGAGTCCGCTGTGTCCCACAGTTCGCTCAGCTCCCGTTCCACACGCGAACGAGGCACAGCGCGGCCCCGCTGGGCAGCCCAGTATTCGATCAGCAGCGTGTAGGTGCTCTCCGGACTCCAGGGGAGCAGGCCCAGGCCGTCGAGTACCACAACGGTGTTGGCCAGTCCGTCGTGCTCGAACCCGAACTGGATCTTGCCGATGAGTTTGGTGAGTTCTTCGGTATCAGGGCTGGGCGCCGCGAATAGCGGGCTGGCGGCGAGCATTCCACGGATGTTCGATGTGTTTTCGCCTCGGGCGAGCTGGACGGCGACCCGCGCGACCAGCATGGAGCCGATGAGCCTGGGCTCGCCGAGGTCGTCGCGCAGGCGGTCCTTGCCCAGGGCCGGGACATCCCTCACGTGCCACAGCAGCCCCTCTTGGATATCACGGAACCACTCTTCCCGCTGCGCCGTGCGCTCTCCGGACGTGCTGCGCGACATGCTTCTCCCCTGTTGGATGCGGCTGCTGGAATGCGGTATTTCGGCTAAATGCCCGTGACCGAGGCCCGGCCTACTGTCCTCCGCCAGCCGTCTTGGTGGCCCCACCGTGCTTGGTCACGCGCGGGCGGCATCGGATGCGTACGGCCCCGTGAGTGAATGCCGGGTCCGTGGCCTTGCTTGCCCACAGGTATGCCTCGCCAGGCTGCAGTCGCGACATCTGGTCGGAACTGAGTGTGGAGAGTGCGGCGTTGGCCTTCTGCAGGTGCTTGAGCCATGCGGGGGAGGTGAACTTGTGCAGGATGACATGGTCGGAGAGTTCGATCAGGGAGATCGGGACCGAGGGTGGGTCCTGGCTGGCGACCAGGATGCTCATGCCCTTGTGGCGCATCTCTCGGACGGTCTCAACTAGCCCTGCCACCAGGTCCGGGCTGTCGATGTACTTGTGAGCCTCGTCGAACACGACGAGCTTGTTGAAGTGCTCGCCGCCGTCGCTGGCTTCCGCGAAAAGCTGCATCAGGACGACGAACAGTCCGAGTGCTTCGTCCTTCTCGATGAACTCGTCGCGCAGGTCGACGATGATCAGCCGACCCGGCCGGACCAGGCTGGTCAGGCGCGTTGTGTCGTCGATGTACTCGGCGGCGAGGTTGAGCCGTTCCTGCGCTAGCCGCTTCAGGTGATCCGGTAGTTCGGACTCCTCCACGCCCTGGCGGATGGCCGCCAGGTTCAGGTTGTCCCGGTGGGCTCGCATGATGCGAGTGAGCTGGCGGATGTAGACGGACTGGTTGCCGACCGCGCCCATGAGGAAGCGCCAGTGCGCGGCCTGCAGTTCGTTCGACGCGAAGGTGAGGGGCTGCACCTCGATACCTGGGTACTCGGAGCGCCGCTCTGCGAGCTGGGCCGCCGGCACGAGGAGCAGGACGTCCTGGACGGCTTTGGGCTGTGCTCCGTAGCGCTCCTTGAGCGTTCGGAGTTGCGTTTCGTCGTCGTTCGGATGCGCCATGGACGTGAACTCGGGCGCGTAATCCTGCGTCTGGCTGTAGTGGAAGACCACGGTCGCCAGCGGATGCGGTAGCTCGTTCACGGGGGGTGCCGAGAGGGAGGCCATTTCCATGATGCTGCCCAGGGTGTAGCTCTTGCCGCCGCCCTGGACGCCGAACAGGCTGATGGTGTGCGTCTCATTGAGGTCGAGGGCGATGGTACGGCCGGCGATGTCACCGAGTACGCCGTACTGAGGGGACGGGCGCATGACGCCGAGGAACGCGTCCGGAACGAGTGAGGGAACTGCGCGGGGCACGTCGGTAGCCGGTGTGTCATGGGACGCCGTAGAACTGACGACCGGCGGCGATGGCGCGGGCTCCGGCCTTGCCTGTGCCTGTGGCGACTCACTCAGCGTGGTCGACGGGGACGGCTGCTGAGGGCCAGGAGCGATGTCCGTGGGGGCCGCTCCTGATGTCGCCTCCACAGCTCCTGGAGAGATAGGTGTCTCTCGGTCCGCTGCCGGCGGGGCGAGTGCGTCTTCGACCTCTGGCGCGCGGAACGCAGCGTCGGCAATCCGGGGCACCGTCAGATCGAGCCGAGACAGGGTGGCAGCTGGATCACCGCTGGTGCTGTCGGGAATTTCATCAGACGGTTCGAGGTCCTGAGGCTGCGGCTGGACCTTGTTCTGGACAGTCGGGATCGCGTCGATCAGTTCCTTGATCAGGTCGCGACCGATGCGATGGAACTCTATGGCGTGGTCGAGTTCCCGGTCGGTGCCCGACCGGGCGAGGTCGAAGACCAGTCCACTGCGCGTGAACTGCAGCGTATAGCCGTCGTCGAGGCGGTCCAGAAGGCGGTGTGCTGCCTCGTATGGGGCCTTGCCCATCGTGCCGTGACGGAAGGCACGTGTCAGGTAGAAGCGGAGCAAGGAGCTGAGCGCGAGGTTCTTTACACCGCGGTCGACACGGTCCGGAGTGCTGCGATGCGGGTCGAAGGCGGTCGCGAGAACGTCCTGGCTGCGCTCGAGCTGCTCGGCGACCTTCGCCTTGAGTTGCTGGTAGGCGCCGATGTTGTTCAGGGCTGTGTAGCACTTGACCTCGACCAGGCGGCAGGTGATTGTCCTGCGCCGGTCGTCGAGGTGGAACAGGGCCAGATCGCTGCGGTGGAAGGAGAGGGAGTCTCCCAGTTCTCGCACCTGGCGGCGTGCTTCGCGATACAGCTCTGGGTGTGCGTCCAAAGGGACGATGATCTGGTTGGTGAGGACCCCTTGGTAGTCGAGGTAGAGCCGGGCGAGCGAGAGGCCGAGGACTTCCGTGCGCTGGGTGGGAGCGGCGGACGCCAGCTTGAAGGCCAGGTTCCCCGACAGCAGCCGCAACTGGTCGAAGAATGTGTAAAGGTGCCGCTGGTCGACATTCAGGTCGTGGTCCGCGGCGACCGGACCGAGCAGGGCGCGCAGTTCGTCCACGGATTTAGAGCTGACCATGATCTGGTGGCCTAGAGAACCGCCTGCCTGAGGCACGTAGTCGATGACGTACTCGGGACGTCCGTCATCGCCGGAGTGGTCGAAGTACTCCAGCCCCAAGGTCCGGTCGATGGTGACGACCCAGTCGCTGACTTGATGGGCCTGGTACAGCAGAGCGCGGTCCGCGGTTTCCAGGGCGAGCACAGTGCAGGGGACGTGCCGCAGTGCGCGGCCTGCGGTGGCGACACTCGCGGAGGCCGAGGCCATGAGTGCGGGGAGGTGGCCGAGAAGCGTGGTGAGGTCCTCGGCATCGTCCAGAACCGGTGCTTCGCCGTGCCGGGGGAACTTGCGCCACGCGACCTGCTGTTCGTTCTCTACGTACCGCGATGCCATCGCCTGCACCAGTCCGTGGACCGGCGCGTGCGCGATGTCCTCGTGCTGGGTTGAGCCGAGTTGTTCCCCGCCGAAGGCGTCGATGAGAACGGTGAGGTGCGCGTCGAATTCGCCAGGGTTGGCAGTGAACTCGTCCACCGACCGGACGGAGAAGGCCAGCTTCGCCTGGAACGCGCCCCCCGAAGGGTTGAGGAACGCCTCCGCCTCGGCGGCCGAGACCTGGGCCTCCGCGCGCAGCAGCTCAGCGAGCGCCTCTCCCGCCGCCGGCGCCTCCGGATCGCCAACACACAGACGCAGGTCGAAGCGCAGAGACCGCGTCACCTCCCGCCGTTGGAGCTCCAGCAGCATGTCGGCAAGCAGCTCACCGCGCCCCGCGTTCACCACGTTCATCACGAGGGTGTGGACATACGGATGCAGGCGCACATAGCGCTCCACGCGGTCTGCGAGATGCGTGCCCGACAGACCGGTGGACCCGGCACCGGTACCGGATGCAGCAGCCGGCAGTCGCAGTACTGAGGCCAGTTGACCAAGCAGCCCGCGCGGGTCTTCCACCTCACTGGGCAGATAGGCCCCCCAGTACGGAGTGAGGTTCTCCGCAGCCACCAGGAGGCGTCCGTCCCGCCGCGGCACCGCGAAGGGAAACCCCAGCGAGGACAGCTCGTCCATCAGCGAGCCGCGAGCGGCGATGACCTGGCGCCGGTCGGCGCCCGTCAGCCGCGTGATCCAGTCGGCGCCCAGGGCCGACCAGGTCGCCAGCCACAGGGCGCGTAGCGGGTGCGTAGGAGCCACGAGCAGGAGGTGGTGGCGTTGTCCAAGCCCATCGGTGAGCGTCGCGGCCACGCAGTCGAACTGCAGGATCTGGGCGAGACGGACGAGAACTGACGCCCGCTCCGTGTCCCCGGCCCGCTCCAGGTGGTGCATTTGCGCCGCGATGAGCTCGGTGTACGCCTGCGCGTACTCGGCGAGCTCTATGCGCACCGCCGAGAAGTCGACGGCCTCGGTGACGAGAAGACACTCCTCCTCTGCCACGTCGCTGGCGCCGCGGAGTGCGGAGAAATAGACCCGCCTCGCGGTGAGGAAGGCGTCGAAGGCTTCGGCCGTCCGACCGGTCAGCGAGGCCACCAACCCGTCATCGGCATCGAGCACAGGATCCCCGGCACTTGCCGGTCCCAGGCTGAGCTGCCACAGCCCCGGCCGGTCTGCCGCCGCGAGGATGCGCTGCTGAAGCACAGTGAGAGTGGGGGAGAGACGGATGTCCACCGTCCCGGCGGCGCTGACCCGGGCGCTCAGCGTCCGCTGCTGGGCGCGGCCGACGCCTGCCTTCCACCGGACTTCGCCGAGCGCGACACGTGCCTGGTCGTCACCGTTCGCTAGCGCCTGGAACTGAAGGTCGCGCAGGGCCTGTACGACACCCTCGTACCGGCCAGCACTGCGCTCTGGTGGCTCCTCCGTCTCCGCATCGGGCACGACGTAGAACCGCTCGCTCTGCCCCCCTGGCAGACCGTCGCCAGCCGGCTCGACATCGAGAGGCTGTCCCTGGTCGTCGAGCGGTGTGACGGTGACGTAGTGCCAGCCTTCGTCCCAGTCGATCTTCGTGAGTTTGGGCAGCTTCGCTTTGTGTTCGGCCTTCGCGGCCTTCTTCACCGAGGTGCTGCGGCCGATCGGCCCGGACTTCTCCGACGCGATCTCCACACGGAACCGGGCGAGCCCTTCTACTTTGCGGGGGACGGGGTCGACCGTGAAGCGGGCGAGGAGCTCGCTCACGCCCTTCGGACCGGCCAGCAGATAGGGCTGGCCAGCTATGGCGGACAACGCGGGGTACGCGGCCAGATCGTCGGGCACGTCACCCGCGCGGGGCAGTCCGAGTTCCTGCACGTCGATGGAGATCGAGGCACGCTGGCGGTCGTCGAGGCGCCAGTTCCCGAAAGAAAGCGCCCAGTTCTCCCGGTCGACGACGATACGCCGCGTCCACGCGACGCGGTCCTCCAGTCCGCAGCGGGCCACGAATCCGGCCAGACGGACGGCGAATTCCGAGTCGGTGAGCCCGAGTTCCAGCACCCGCTGTCGCTCCGAGCGGGCGGACTCGGTCAGCTTGTCGACGAGGTCGCGATTGCGGTCGGCTCGGTCCCGCAGTTCGCCCGGTTGGGCGAACAGCTCGAAGTCCGGAACCAGGCCGAAGTGGAAGACCGCGGCCCCGGCGGCCTGTTCTCCGTAGCCGTTGGCCTTGAGAGTGAGCAGGTACGCGGCACGGACCCGGCCACTCGCGCGCTGGTCGGGGACCTCGCCCAGGAGCGCGAGCAGCTCCTCCACGCTTGGTCGCAGTGTGGCTGGCACCTCGCCCAGCAGCTGGGCGGCGAGGAGGTCATAGCTGTCCCTGAGAGAGATCTCCTCGAAGGTCGCGACACCGAAGGAGTCCTCTGCGCTGGCCCTGAGCCCCGGCGGCACGAAGACGAGTAGGGGTCCGGCAGCGCCGTCCGACTGAGGCTGTTCCGTGCGGTTGCGCAGCTCGACCAGCTTGGTGCTGGTCACCGTGACATCCCGCAGCTCGCTGCCTTCCTCGGTGTCCCGTGCCGGCCCCAGCAGACATACCTCGGCCCCTGCGCCGTTGGCGCTCCTGAGCCTGCGCACCAGACACGCCGCGAGGGCGGCGTCCACTTCGGTCACCCGCATGCAGTGGCCCGCGTCGCGCGAGGCGAGCAGAGACGTGAGCCGAGGCACCAGCACGCTCTCCAGCGCATCGCGCAGATCTGCGGTGCTCGGCTCGGTCAGGCCCACAGTGCTCACCGGACCACCTCCGCGCCGGGCGTCGTACCCATGGAGTAGCGAGGAGTGATGGTCTGCGTCAGATAGGCGTCCGACATGTCCTGGTAGTAGCCGATCTCGCGGAGGCGATGGGTGAAGGCGGTGGAGTTCGCTCGCAGCGCGACCTGGTCGTCGAGGTCCGCGCCCGTGAAGCCGTCCGAGTCGGGCAGCTGGTCGACGTACAGGCCGTAGCGCTCGCGCAGTACGGCGAGGAACTCGTCGATGCGCATGGGTGAGGTCGACAGATTCCCGTCAGGCCCAGGGCGCAACAGCGAAATCTGCAGCAGAATCTCCAGCAGCCGTGCGTCGAGGACGAAGCGGCGCTCGCCCCGGGTGCCACGCGGCTGGGTCAGCAGCGCACCGGGCCGGTTCTTCAGTAGCAGGGAGTCCAGGCAGTCGACGATGTAGCCGCGGTGGTAGCGGCCCTTGTAGTGCAGCAGCATCTCGATGTATTCGTCGAATGGGCTCAGGCCCAGATCCGCGATCTGCCGTACCTCGGCGGGCGGGTCGGTCTCGTCGTCCAGCACCCCGTTCACGCGCTGGTCGAAAAAGCTGTCCCGCTCACTCTTGTGCCCCTTGCCCAGCAAAGTCAGGACTTCGGCGGCCGAGAAGTAGGGACGGCCCTGGGGAGCGGTGAGTTTGCGACGTTTGGTCATCAGGTGCTCGGCGAACTCGTCCAGCTTCTTCACCTCGAACGTGGCTTTGACGAACCGCTGGATGCGGCCGTACCACACGCTGGCGCTGTGCTCCGCGAGAAGGGCAGCCGGGGTGCCGGGGACACCCTCGACGTCCACGAAGAGGTGAACGCGGTAGGGGCATTGATGGGCCGCATCCGCTCCCTTATGCCCACTCGCACACGAGGTGTCCACAGCGCCAGCGGCCACCGCTCTGGGCAACAGTTTGATCATCCGCAGGTGGTAAAGCGCCAGATGGAAGGCGAAGAGGATCTTCAAGTACTCCACCAGGACCGTGCGCGGCATGCGCTCCTGGTGGTAGAGCAGCCGCATAACATCCTCCGCGAGCAGCCGCGCGGGCTCCCGGCACAGCAGCGGATAGGGCTTGCGGGGCTTGCTCGTGTCCGGCCGGTCCTCGACCTTGCCGTACGCCTTGCTCACCAGGTGCAGCAGCGCCTGCGTCTCAACGTCGGTGTCAGGACCCGGCTTGATCGCACCGGTGGTCCGATCCACGTCAGAGAAGAAGAACGACCGCAGCTCCTGCAGCGCACTGGGCGTCTCGGCGAGCATCTCGTAGAGCTGCTCATCGGCCCCGTACGGACGGGACTTGCGACTGTTGCGGAAGCGGTAGGTGAAGCCGTGCAGAGGGCGGGGGCCCGCCACTGCCTCGTTCACCCGGCCCCGGTTGACCAGATCCATCAGGTGTGTGTTCACCCAGCGGGTCGTCGTGTCCCGGTCGAAGCCCTCGAAGACATCGGGGTTGGCCAGGAAGAGGTCCACGAAGTCGTCGACGGTGAGATCTCCGGCGCGACTGAGCTTGCTCGGCAGACCGCGATGCCACAAACGAGCCAGGAAAGCGGTCAGGACCCGGTCCATGTGGAGCGTCTTGTAGTCGACACGGCTCACCCCGGGATGGTGGAACTTGCTGTGCACACTGGTCAGCGCCATGTCTCCTCCTCGTCCCCGTCACCGGACACGGCGGACAGGTCCTCCATGTGCAGCGCATGATCCGGTGTGCGGTGGACCCGGCGCAGATCGTGTCCGTGGGCGGTGAGCAACACTTCCTGGTACGGCACCGAGGCGAGCCGATTCTTGAACACAGCGAGGGCGAGCTGCTGCCCCTGCACGTCGGCGACGCCCGGCCGGTACCCCTGGGCGAAGCGCTGCAGCAGCTCGAACAGGTCGAGCCCGATGGCAAGTTCAGCCTGGGCTCCCTGCCGCCCGGCAGGATCCTGGTAGCGCAGTCGCAGTGCCGTTCGGCTGCCTTCGACGTATATCGAGGCCGGGGCGTCCCCGGGCTCCAGCGTGAAGCCCGCCGCGGAGAATAGCCGGAAGCTGCGTACCGTGCCGTGTGGCACGGTACGCAGCTTCAACGCCATGGCCTCACCGATCCGGTCCGGCGCTGCCAGCCCCTCTCCCCGGTTGAGCGCGTACAGCAGCTCGTCCCGGGCCGCTGCGGCAGCCGTCGGTGAGGCGAGCAGAGAAAGAAATCGCAGCGCGGAAGGGTAGGGCAGCATTCGCTCAGCACGCGCGTCGTCCCGGAGCTCGAAGTAGAGCAGGCGCCGGGCCGCGCCCAGATGGCGGCGGTGCGCGAGGATGTCCTCCGACAGCGCGGAGGTGGAGCGCGCCAGCATGGCGAACTGCGCCGCGATCAGCTGCCTGTCCCGATCAGAGCGTCCGTCGATGGCGACCAAGGCGCGGTCGTCGATGAGCCCGGTGTAGTCGAGCCGCCGGTCCAGCTGCGGCCGGGGCGGAGCGGCAACGTCCGTCTCCCGAAGCAGCCTCAGCAGCCGGTCCCGCTCTCTGGGCAGTCCGTTCGGAGCCGGTGGGGTGCCCAAGTAGGCGGAGAAGTAGAAGCTGCCGAGCAGGGGTTGCGCATCGTCGGCCGCGTGCAGTGCGTGGATCTCCGCGCAGTCCCGTCCCGAGGTGAGCGTGTAGGCGAGAGCGGAACGAAGATCGCGCAGGGTGATGTGGAGCCGACCGCGCAGTTGGGTGAGCTCATAGACCCTGCGCAGCCGGCGCTTGACCTGTGGACCCGCGTCGGGGTGGCGGAAAGTCTGGGCGTTGTGCCGTGCGTAGCAGGTATCGGCGATGTCGCAGGACGCGCACGCCTCCCAGAAGCGCTCATGCGTCATGCGGTCCAGCATCCGCTCCAGAATCGACTCGCCGTCGACAGGGTCGCCTTCTTCATCAGCCGGGCGGGCGGTCACATCACGCGCGTTGAGGTTGACCACGGCGACCGCGTCACCGGTTTCGCCGCCCGCCAGACCGATGTTGACCAGCTTGGACAGGAGCAGGAAGCGCTCGTGGTGGTGGCTGAGGAAGTCCACCAGGCGTCCCTCGTTCACCGCGATCAGGCGAGTTTCCCCCTGCTCCGACCAGCCGGTGGCGTCCTCGCCGGCGTACGGTGCGAAGAAGTCCGCTAGCACGTCGTCGCTGGCGGCATCGGCCTCGTCTTGGCTGCCGTCGTGGTTGGTTCGGAAGCGATGTCCGTCGAGCGTGAAATCACTGCCGTTGAGGCGATCGGGTCCGAACTGGGCATCAAGTTTGCGCGCCTGGGCCTCGAAACTCTCCAGAAACGCGGTTTTCCCATCGCCTGCGTTACCGGTGACGATGACCAGCGCGTGCTTTCCCGCGCGCAGAGCAGGGACCAGCGCGCGGTCCAGTGCCGTCTCGACGTACACCTGCATGCCTTGAGGGTCGAGGCCACGGGTGCCGCGGTTGCTGCGGTGGCTCTGGCTGTAGAGCGTCTGCAAGTGGGCCACGTACGGGTTGGTGTTGGGCGCCGGCTCGGCAGCCGGGGCGGCAGGCGACACGCTGGCAGGGTCGGCGTCCTCTGGCTGGGCGGTCCGAGGCACAGACACGCGGGCGGCTCCCAGCACCTCCAGCGCGGAGAGCAATTCCTCGGCCGAGCTGAAGCGCTCCGCACGGTACGGAGAGACGGCCCTCAGCAGGATTTCCACCAGCCCGGGCGAGAGATCGCCGAAACCGCTGAAGATAGTGCGCGGATCAAGGGCCTGCATGCCGGGCGGCGGCTGACCGGCGTCCCCCCACGGGTACTGCCCGCCCGTGAGAGCCTCATACATCGTGACGCCCAGGGCGAACAGGTCACGATCGGCGAAACCGCTGCCGTCGGCAGGCACCTCATCCAGATCGGGCGGAGTGTAGCGCGGACTGGTGTGAGTATGTCCCTCGGAGGAATCCGCGGTCTTGGCGATACCGAAGTCGATGAGCTTGACGCCGTCGTCGGTCCACAGCAGATTGCTCGGCTTGATGTCGCAATGCCACACCCCGAGTTTGTGGATGTGTGCGAGCCCCCGGGCCGTGTCGGTTCCGAGGCGCAGTACGTCGGCCGGGCCGAGCCGACCGTCGCAGATCACCTCGCTCACGTCCCTGCCCTCGACGAACTCGAAGACGAGATAAGGGTAGTTATCCGGAGGCAGCAACCGATCAGCATCCACCATCGCCACCACATTGGGGTGCGGAGCGCTGGTCAGACGCTCCAGAACACTCGCCTCGCGGCGCAGCCGCTCCAGCGGCGAGTCCCGGTCGTGCAAGACCAGCTTCACTGCCCGGTCGAGGTTCCTAATCGTGTCGTACACCCGGTACGCCACACCGAAAGAACCGGGGCGGCCCAGTCGATTGCGCACGATGTACTTCGTGCCGAGCTGGAAGTCGGCGGCCAGGTTCTTGAAGAACGAGGGGTCGCGGGGCCCGTCGGCAGCTGCCGCGGGTGCCTGTGGCGGAGTGCCGGGCGGCGAGGGGGGAGCCGCGGAACTCAGACGTTTCCGCGGAGCACGCTGCGCGCCCACCGCGAGATCCAGTCTGCGCAGAGCTTCGACAGCTGTCAGGCGGCCTTTGGGATCCGTGGCACACAACGTCTGCAGCCAGTGCGCCAGCTCGGTGCGAACACCGGCGGCTTCGAGCTCACTGGCGGGCAGCCGGCCGCCCGCACTGGCCTGCTCCGTGGCGGAGGAGAACGGCACGTGCCCGGTGAGCAACTCGAAGCCGATGACCCCGACGGCGTAGATGTCTGCGGGTTCGAGCATCCGTCTCGGATCGGCATGGCACTCAGGCGCCAGGTACGCCGTCTCGGCAGCGGCACGGGCTTGGTGCATCACGGTGTGGCCGCGCTGCTGCGCCGTCTTCGCGTAGTCGAAGCCCGTCAGTACTGCCCGGCCGTCCTGCGTGATCAGGACGGTGGACGGGCTGAGCTCGCGGTGCGCGATGCGGCGGCTGTGTGCGTGGGCCAGGCCGAGAAGGATGTGACGGATGGTCCGCAGCTTCGCGTCCGCCGTGAGAGGATCGTCGGCTCCCTCACCCAGATGAAGCCGCAGGGCATGGCCCGGAACGTCGTCGTAGACGGTGACGTACGCGCTCTCGTCATCCAGCGCGAAGAAGTCCCGCACCCCGACGATATGCGGGTGGGGAGGCAGCTTGCCAAGTGCTTCGTACGCGATCCCGATCTGCTTCTGCCGCATCAACCGGTCCGCGGCGGGAGCGTACGGGTCGGCGGCGCGTACCGACAGCTGTACCGTGCCCGAACCCTGCACGGCGAGGGCGTTCTTCGCCCGGTACTCGTCCAGTACGTCGATGCCGGGGGCGCGCTGGGACTCGCTGAGCCGCTCGATCACCTCCCAGCTCCCGAAGCGGAGCGGGCCGGACGGGGCACGGGAGCTGCCCTGGACAGTATCGACGATGGTCGCGTGGTGCACCGAGATGTCGGCGTCCATGGGGCGGGTCGCCACAGGAACGCGGCCGGCGTCGGCGAGACGACCGATCAGCTCGGGCAGCGTCACGGTCGCCTTGAGGTCCCGCTGGTCCGGCGTGTGATCGACCAGTACTGCGTCAGGGGCCGGCAACACGACGAGCGCATCCGTGTAGACACGGGCCAGTTGCGGGTGCGCGTTTTCCAGGATGCTCTTCAGCTTCTTGGCGTGGCCGCGCAGCTTGGGCAACGGGCTCCTGAACGGCGCGCGCCTCGCCGGATGCCACCGGCTTCCCTCGACCTCGATGCGGCCACGGGTGCCCTTGACGTCGATGACATACACGGCGTGCCCGGTGACCACGACGAGATCGACCTCGAACAGCTCGTCTCGCTGCGGGATTTCGACCGAGTGCAGGACCGTCCAGTCGTCCGGGCCGTGATCGCGCAGATGCGCGATCACCCGCCGCTCGGCATCGTTGACGGCCTGCCCAACGGCAACGATCCTGGCACCCATCAGGCAGCGGCCTCCTCGATGGCTTCGGTCAGCAGGGCGAGCGCCTGGTCTTCGAGGACATCGGCGCGGTCGCGATTGCGGTAGGCGCGTCGGACTGTTTCGGCGATGCGCTGGCGATCTTCGGCGGTGGCGAGGGGGATGGGGAAATCCCGCAGCATTCCCGCATGAAGGCTCTGTGGGCCCGAACCAGCCATCATGCTACGAAACACTCGAAGCGCTGCCTCAGAACGCAGAAAGCTCATGAGAAAGGCCCCTGGGACATCCTGGTCGCTGGACGCAACGCGAAGGAAATGCTGGCTGTATGCATGGCGCAGCCAGCGGCCAGTGACCATCATCGATCTTCCGAGTAGCCCGTTCTCGCTTGGGAGACCCTGCGCGCCGACCATGACGGTTTCATCGGGGACGAAACACTGACGCGGGGTGTGAGCACGACTCAAGACACGGCCATCTTCTGGGCGGCTCCACCAGCCCTGGCGCTGGCCTACTAGCAAAACACCGTCATGCCCATAGTCGCCATCAATCCGTTTGAACATAGGGCCGGTCGACAGCAGCCCGTTGCTACAAATCTTGCCTAGCGTCTGATGCGGTACTGAGGCGAGGGCGGCGGTGATGCGCCGGGCGCGTTCCGCGTAGTTCATCGCCCGGAGTGAGGCTGGCCTCAAATCGGTTACCTCAAATCCCAGGTCCCGATCCTGCTGATGCCACCGCAAGTCAATCAGCTCGGGGAGACCCACGCATCTGAAGAAGTCCTCCGTTGCGGCGACTAGCCCAGCCTGGAAGCGTGCGCGCAGTCCGGCGCTGAGGTCCACCATGCGGTGGATCCGCTCCTCCACCTTCGCGTCGAACCGTGGTACGGGCAGGTCGGCGATGTGGTGGGGCTCAATGTGCTGGATGATCGCACCGTATGCGGAGCTCGCGATCATCGGGACGCCGAACTTGCTGCGCAGGAAGGTGTACAGGTAGCCGGACGGGATCCGCTCGGTGTTCGCCGCTACCTTCATGACGTGTTGGGAAGACCAGATCCCTGCCATGTCCGAGCGTGCGTAGGCCATCCGGCCAACCGTTCCTGAGCACGAGATGAGCGTCATGCCTGGCCTGACTTCGAGATAGGGAAACTTGTCCGCAATCTTCGTGCTCAGTCGGGGCAGAAAGCTAAAGTCTGCCTCCAACATGTCGGTGCTACCTAGGAAAGGTACGGTGTGCTTCGGGTCATCCAGGTAGATTCTGCTGAACTTTGGGCCGTTGAAGATGCCCCCGTTATGTCCGGCGGTGACATTGTCCAGCCGCACCGTATCCGGAAACCTCTCCAGCAGCTTCCGAGCCTCCAAGGCCCCCGACAAATAGGGCGCCGGATCCAGCCGGAACCGCTGGTCGGCGAGCCAATCCGACGTGACCGGGTGGGACAGGCTGACGAGCTTCACGAGGCGTACTCCGGGGGGAACCAGGTGCGGAGGGTGGTCTGTAGGTGCTGGAACGCGGGATCGGTGCAGCCGTTGGCGGACAGCGCAGCAACCCGCTTGAAGACGGCGTTGGACTTGTCCGCGCGGTACTGCTTGCTCCTCCGCAGGAACTGCAGCGCTTCCTTGGGGTCGGTCGGTTTGGCCTGTCCCGGTGGCCAGGAAGCGGGTCCCATGGCGGGCAACAGCTCCCGGATCGGCGTACCACGGTGCTGCTTGGGGAGATTCAGTACGGTCCCGAGCTCGGGGTGGTCGCGCCAGAACCACACCTCCAGCTCGGGGTCGAGGACGATCACCGCGGAGTTCTTCCATACTCCGTCCAGCTGCTCCTCGATCCGTGTACGAATCGCATCTGCGCCAGGGCTCCCGTTCCACTGGGCGTCGACCAGTACGATCGCGTACGACTTGTCGCGCTCATGTGGCCGTAGCCATTCCCGTGCCGTGTTGTAGACGCCGGGATCCTTGTTCGGGCACACGATTGTCTCGTAAGTGAACGGAGCGCAGCCGAGCCGCTTGTGAAACTGATCGCGGCCGAAGAAGCCAAGCAGCATTTGCTCCATTGCCCCGTCGGCCAGCAGGAAGATGACATTACGGTCCGCCGTCAACTCAGTACCCCCGCGGCGAAAAGTGAGCCGATGTCCAGTGTGCCCTGCCAGTTTTTGAGCCGCGGATGATGATCACCTGGGACAACGGTGACTTGGCCGTCACCGTTGAGCCGGGCGGCGAGCACGTCACGCAGCTCGATATGGGCGAGAACCAGTGGCGAATGGGTGGACACCCATACCTGGGTGTCGTACATCGATTCCAGAGACTGGACGACGGTCTCGATGGCCCGTGGATGGATGCCGTTCTCGGGCTCCTCGGTGACGAGCATTCGCGGAGGCTTGGGAAGGTAGGGCAACAAGGTAAGCGCTAGCACCCGTAGGGTGCCGTCAGACAGGCCGCTGCTGGTGACGCGGTGGCCGCCCTGGTATTGGACGTCGAAGTAGGCGTAGCGATCCTCGTCCCTTACACGCACGTCCACCGTGTCGATTTGGGGTAGTGCGGTCTGAACGTGTTCCACCCATGCTTGGTAGTGCTCTGGATCCTGTTCCTGCAGGTCGAGCGCCAGCCATGGGACGTTGCGGCCGTCACTTCGCAGCGGCAGGAGGCGATCGCCGGGAGGGGATGCCTTGCGTAGCACTCCCCAGTCGGGGGCGTATGAGACGGCGTTCTGCTGGACTAGCTCGATGAACCAGAGAGCCGCGGGGTACTGGTCGCGGTCTTGAGGAAGTGTCGCCAGAGCGAGCTGCTCCGCGGGGACACGCCTGATGGTGCCTTGCGCTTTGCGGGGCAGCTCCGAGCGGAAGTACGGGTCGTCGCCGCGCTCCCGCCGGACTACGTAACGCCATTCGCGGTGGGCCGGTGTCCGGTTCACACCAGTGGGCCGTCCCTGCAGGGTGCTGCCGAGCAGGGGGCGGTTGCGATGCTCGTTGAACAGGAACAGATACTCTTCGGCGACTTGAAGCGTGTCATTGAAGATCTCCAGGCTAACCTCGTAGCGCAGGTGGGTCGGGGGGTGCGGGCCTGCCGTCCCGGCCGCGAAGTCCCGGGCGAGCTCATCGGGCAACCGTGCCTCGACTGTGAGCGTGAAGGTGTTGCCACGGTTGCAGTGCACCAGCTCCCGGAGCGTGTGCGCGCGGGGGACTGACGCATTGTCCTGCGGCACGAGGAACGCGTCAGCAACGGTCTGCCGCGGTCGCAGCAGATCGCCCAGCAGCCCCGGGACGTCCAGCAGGGTCGTCTTGCCGGCACCGTTGGGCCCGGCGAGGACCTGAAACTGGCCGAGGTCCACAGCCAGCGCACGGAAGCAGCGGTACTGGTACGCCTCGATTCTGGCGATCATGCCGGGCCGCCAATGGAAGCGGCGCGGGGATCGATCCCTGGCATGGGGTACTTCGCGCGGAACTCCCGGTACTTCTCGGCGATGACCGGCAGGTCGTTATCGACGACCGGCCGACTCCGCTTCAGCTCGCGGACCTCGTCGTTTCCGTTAATCCTGATCCGCTCGCGCTCGACCGTCGCCTCCATCACCACGTCACCGTTCGGGTGGCGCTTGTACAGCTCATTGCCGCGCCGATCGAAGCCCACCTTCTCGGCGACGGCCATGAACACCGGGTAGGGCTGCTCGGTGCCCATTCGGTGGTTGCGTACTTCTTGGGCGGTCTTCTTCTTCAGGAAGAGCAGAGTGGTCAGGATGTTGACGTTGGCGTCGACAATGAAGGTCTCCACTGGCAGCTCGACGCTGGCGAGGACCCAGCAATGCTCCAGGATGTAACGGCGGATCGCTTCGTCCGTCGGGCCGGGGTTGGACAGAATGCCATTGGGCAGGACAATGCCGATACGGCCGCCGGGCTTGACCCATTCGATGGCCCGCTGGATGAACAGCTGCTCTGGGGCCATGCTCGCCGGCTTGCTGGTCGCGCTCTCCACGAGTTCGCCGGTGTTTTTGTCTCGGCCCCAGGACTTGGCGACGCCGTCGCGGAACGAGCCCAGTACCGACTCGTCGCTGATCGGGATGTCCGCGCCGAAGGGCGGGTTGGTGAGGAGCACGTGCACTGTCTCACCCAGCGGGATCTTGGTCTTCGCTGGCTCCACGCCTGACAGATGCCCTCGTGGGAAAGCCAGGGAGTCCATGTGGAAGACGTTCCCCGTGGTATCTGCCAGGGTCATGATGTTCATGGTCGTGGCGCGCACTAGGAACGGGTCGAAGTCCGCCCCGAAAAGGTGCTTGTCGGCGTAGGCGCGGAGCTTGTCTCGGTAGCGTTCCTGTTGCTCGGGGGCGTCCGGGAAGCCGTAAGTTCCCTCTTCCTTCTGCCAGGTGTGGTGCAGGTGGTTGAGTGTGGCCTGGAGGAAGCCGCCGGTGCCGCAGGTCGGGTCGAGGACGGTTTCGCCCTCCTTTGGGTCGAGAATTTCAACCATTAGCCGTACGGCGCCGCGCGGAGTGAAGTACTGGCCCCTGTCCCCGCGCAGGTTGGTGCCTACGAGTTCCTGGTAGGCGACGCCCTTGGCGTCGACATCTGTGCCGCCGAGGTCGTATGGGGCGAGCTCGCTTACGATGAACGCCAGGGCCCGGTCGGACAATGTGATCTCGTCCGTCGGCTTGAAGACGTTCAGCGGTGCGTACTCGGCCTTGACCTCCTCGAAGAGACTCTCGATCCGCTTCCGGATGGCGGCCCGGCCCTTGTCGGAGAACGGCTCCGTCATGTCCGTCCGGAACCGGGCTCGGCCCGTTCCGCGGCTCTTGCGCTCGTCGTACATCTTGGCGAAGAGCAGGTAGAGGAATTGCCAGAACGCGGCGTCCTTCGGCATGCCTTCATTGCCGTGAATGTAGTTGTGGCAGCGGCGGAAGGTCGTCTTGAGCATCTCCGGCTCGGCTCGGCGCAACCGCTGATGGGAGACGACCGTACGGCTGCCGACGCTCTCGGGTGCAACGTCCCAGTCGCTGCGGTCCTCATATGTCGCACCGAACGTGTTGACGATCTTTTTAAGGAAGAAGAAGTCGACACCATCGGTCCACATGCCGTCGGTGCACAGTGGGCGATCCTCGGCGCCGAGGAGGTCCTTGAGCTCCTGAAGATCCTTCTGTGCTTGGGCGGGCTCACGGAGCTTAACCACATTCTTGCCGCGTTTGGGCTCAGGCTTGCAGACCACGACCCGGCGTAGGTTTCCCGCGGAGTGCTCGGTGCCGTGCGCGAAGATCGCGATGTCGGCCCTCTTCTTCCGGGTGCGGGCCCCGTCCGTGCTGACCGTGATGGGAAAGTCGATCGCCATGTCACCTGGTGAGATGCCGTGCTCGTGGAACAGAGCGCGGGCGATACGCTGGCGAACCCTCTCCTTCGGGGTGTCCTTGACCGGAGTATTTGTGATGTAGTCCACGATCTGGCCCTCGCCAAGCGTGGCGACCTGGGGTTGGGGCACCGCCTCCGGGGATGCTTCCGGTTCCGTGGGACGCGGGTTCTCCAAGTCCAAGGCCAGCTCCTCCATCAAGGTCCACTCATCTCTGTGTATCAGGGCTCGTGCGGCGAACGAAAGCCAGTGACCGATCCCGCTCCACCAGCGATTTTAGGGCCGCGAAAGCGGACAGGTCCCGCCCTTCAGGACGAGGGGTGAGCCTACTGCGCACCACTGACAATCGGCTGCCGAGCCTGAAGAACAGGACGCGGCGCGTGATGCGAGCCTCGCAGGGGACGTGCATCACAGCAGGTGGGAGCGCTACTCCTCTTCGCTGGTATCGCTCGCCACCAGGCCCTGCTCGGCGCGCGCCGCGTCGGCGAGGAAGCTGAGCGATCCCTCTTCGGGGACGTACCAGTGCTCGGGACCTTGCGCCGCGACGTCCTTACCTGACGCCATGCGGCGCATGCGCCTTACCAGACCGCTGGGCGAGTACCACTGCATGTCGGCCTGCCACTGCAGCTGCTTCGAAGCTGAATTCCGCCACACGGCCAGGCCTCGGGCTGGGTCATCGGCCAGCCACTCCGTCATCTCTCGACGCTGTGGCCTGCTGCTCGGGCGGAACTCCAGCACGGTGCCGTTGGGTATGCGGTCGGCGGTCACCAGTGTCTTGACGGCATCCACCTGCCGGCCCGTAGGCTCGTCACTGTCCGCGACCTGGTATTCCGAGTCGAGCGGCGGGGCGGGGTGGCCGGCCAGCATGCCCCGTACGGCCGTGCGTGCGACCCTCTGCATGCGCTCGGTGTTCCGTACGGCCGCGATCACGTGACTGGTGGGCCCGTACTCCTTGTCGATGGCCTGCAGGGCCCAGCCGAGAGCGTCCTCGGCGAGGGCGGGAACACGAGCGAGCTGCACGTCCCAGTCGGTGTCCGGGTACTGGATGGCGCTGGTGTCGAGCTGTCGGTACACGACATGAGTGATCAGAAGGTCGCCGTAACTTGCCGCTGCCTCAGCTCGTCCGCGCAGCCCTTCCCTCAGTTCGGTGAGCCGGTCGCGGACCGCACGCACCAGTTGGACGGAGCGCCACACCTTGTGCGCATCGGGTGAGGGGCCGAAAAGCTCACCGTAGGTGTCATCGCCCCAGAGCGCGGAGAGGTCGCGCTTGGCCAGTGCTGCGAACTCCGCATTGGGGTGAGCGGCCGCAAGTGCCTCGGCTGCCTCGGTGATCGAGCAGCCGTGCTCGCGGTCGGGTTTCGGCTCGCCACGCTTGATGACGTAGCTGCGGTGCAGTATGAGCGCGAAGTCCTCGCGCAGCTTGATCTGGCCCGGGTCGAGGGACTTGAAGTCGCGGTCCTCGATGGGGTTCTGCGTGTTCGTACTCGTGGTGACCTGGTCGCCGAAGCCGGGTGGGCAATTCTCCAGGGAGATCAGGCGCACTAATACCCGGCCTTTGGCAGTCTTCTCGGCGTCGGCGGTGTAAGCCTTGTGGATCGCGCTCACGGTCTGGGCCCCGTTGACTACGCTGACGCCCTTGAGGTTGAAGTCACCCACGCCGCCGGGGACCACCGAGGGCCCGGCGGGCTTGACGCTGTCGCAGAGCATCGTGATGCCGTTGCTGAAGTACCAGAAGTGCTCGGGGTGTTCGAGCAGGGTGTTCCGGATCTTGACATTGACGTCGGTGAGGTCCAGCGCGTCGCGGATGTTCCTGGCGAACAGTCCCCGGCGGTGCTCAGTGAACAGGGCGGCGACCTCCGGTATGGACATCGTCCCGTACATGGCCTGGTACGGCATCGACTCGTATCCGAAGCCTTCGAGGCGCACACGGGTGTCGATCTTCGGCGCCGCGGCGTTGCCGAGGATCTGGCGGTGGAAGTCACGCAGATCGAGAATCTTGTAGTCGACCATGTCCACGACCCGGTTGTGCTTATCGATGCCGTCCTGGAGGAGCTGGAGCACTTCGGAGTTGAGCGGCTCGGTGCGCATCAGTGCGAGCACGAGGGTGATCTTCGGTGTTCCGCCCTCGGTGTCGAAGGCCTGCTCAAGCTGCGGTACATGCCGCTGGAAGCGGCGATTGAACCGGTTGAAGTCGAGGTGCAGGATCAGATCCAGCCCGCGCAGCATCTTGTGGACTTCGTCCTCGCCGAACTTGGCTCTGCCCTGGTGGTTCCACTTGGCCTGGACGAGGGTGATCCGAGGCTGTGGGGACCGTAACTCGATAGCGATGGCGTCGAGTCCGCGGTCGTCTTGCCCGTCGAAGACGGCCTGGGCGGCAATCGCATCGCTGCACGGGTGCTCGATCTGGGTGGCGAGGGCGGCGAGGCTGCGGCTGAGGAGGTCATCCTCCTGGTGCTTCTCTGTGGGCCACTTCTTGTCCGTCAGGTCGATCAGATCCGTGAAGCGCTCTTCGAGCACCTTGCGGACGTATCGGACCTGCACCACGCTCATGCCATCGCTCCCCGTCAAGAGTGTCAGGCGGATCACTCTATCGAGGGACCGTTGAACGGTGCGGTGGGTTGCTGATCTTCCTCGGTTTTGAAGTGCAAGGCGTGTACCGTCGAGGTCCTCACCGAGGTGATCGCCCGCGACAAAGCGGCGACCTTCACCGATTTCCTCGACCGGATCGGCGCGCCCATCCCGACGGCTCGGGCAGCATCACATCCGTGGTGGAACCTACTGGCGGATGTCTTGTAGGGGTCTCACAGTGATCTCCGCTCGTGTCTCCAGCCGGTCGATGCATCGCTAGCAGCCCAGCGGCAGTCTCACTGCCGGGCCAGCGAGAGCCCCCACTGGTGGACAGATGCCTTTGGGCAGTGCATCACGGGGTGGCATAGGCCAACTTATAGCAAGTGCTCTGATCAGGCAGAACGTCACCGGGCGGCATGATGAGGCGCCAGGCAACACGATCGCTCATGGTCCCGTATGCGTAGGTCTCGCTGCCTGGCTGTACTGACTCCCCTCACACCAGCGACGGCCCCAAGAACGCCGGATCGGTCCTGAAGTGCACCACACAGGGCGGCGCGCTTCGGGGATATCCCGGGGACTTTTCGGGGACTTTCAAGCCTGTCCCAGGGACATCCCGGGGACTTTCCGCCGCGTAAGCAGGGAAGGCCCTGACAGCGCCGAAAGACCCGAACGCGCTGGTCAGGGCCTGTTCCCCTAGCACTCGATGATGTTCACCGCCAGCCCGCCCCGCGCCGTCTCCTTGTACTTCACGCTCATGTCCGCGCCGGTGTCCTTCATCGTCTTGATGACCTTGTCCAGGGACACCTTGTGCGAGCCGTCGCCGCGCATCGCCATGCGGGCCGCGGTGACGGCCTTGACCGCGGCCATGCCGTTGCGTTCGATGCAGGGGATCTGGACCAGGCCGCCGACCGGGTCGCAGGTCAGGCCGAGGTTGTGTTCCATGCCGATCTCGGCGGCGTTCTCGACCTGTTCGGGGGAGCCGCCCAGGACCTCGGCGAGGGCGCCCGCGGCCATCGAGCAGGCGGAGCCGACCTCGCCCTGGCAGCCGACTTCGGCGCCGGAGATGGAGGCGTTCTCCTTGAAGAGCATGCCGATGGCCCCCGCGGCCAGCAGGAAGCGGACGACTCCGTCCTCGTCGGCGCCCGGCACGAAGTTGATGTAGTAGTGCAGGACCGCGGGGATGATGCCGGCCGCGCCGTTCGTGGGGGCGGTGACCACACGGCCGCCCGCCGCGTTCTCCTCGTTCACGGCCATCGCGTACAGCGTGATCCACTCCATGGAGCGGGCCAAGGGGTCGCCCTCGGCCCGGAGCTGGCGGGCGGAGACCGCGGCGCGGCGGCGCACCTTCAGACCGCCGGGCAGGATGCCCTCACGGGACATGCCGCGCGCCACGCACGCCTGCATCACCCGCCAGATCTCCAGCAGCCCGGCGCGGACCTCGTCCTCGGTGCGCCAGGCGCGCTCGTTCTCCAGCATCAGCGCGGAGATGGACAGGCCTGTTTCCCGCGTCAGGCGCAGCAGCTCGTCGCCCGTGCGGAAGGGGTACTTCAGGGAGGTGTCGTCGAGCTTGATGCGGTCCGCGCCCACGGCCTCCTCGTCGACGACGAAGCCGCCGCCCACCGAGTAGTAGGTCTTCGACAGCAGTTCGGCGCCCGACGCGTCGTACGCCCACAGCGTCATGCCGTTCGCGTGGTAGGGGAGCGTCTTGCGGCGGTGCAGCTTCAGGTCCGCGTCGGCGTCGAAGTCGATCTCCTGGGCGCCCATCAGGTTGATCCGCCGGGACTGCCTGATCGTTTCCACCCGCTCGTCGGCCGTCTCCACGTCCACCGTGCGCGGTGAGGCGCCCTCCAGTCCGAGCAGCACCGCCTTGGGGGTGCCGTGTCCGTGGCCGGTGGCGCCGAGCGAGCCGTACAGCTCCGCGCGGACCCTCGTGGTGGAGGCGAGGAGGTCCTCGTTCCGCAGACGCCGGGCGAACATGCGAGCGGCCCGCATCGGGCCGACCGTGTGCGAGCTCGACGGGCCGATGCCGATCGAGAACAGGTCGAAGACCGAGATGGCCACGGGGGACTCCTCAACTACGGGGGGTGGTGCGGGGTGGTACAGGGGTGGTGTGGGGGCACCGCGCTCACCTCCGAGTGTGCGCGGTGCCCTGAGCGGTGAGCTACTTGTTCAGGCCGGGGTACAGCGGGTGCTTGTCGGCCAGGGCCTTCACCCGGGTCTTCAGCGCCTCCGCGTCGTACGACGGTTTCAGCGCCTCCGCGATGACGTCCGCGACCTCGGCGAAGTCCTCGGCCGTGAAGCCGCGGGTGGCCAGCGCCGGGGTGCCGATCCTGAGGCCCGACGTCACCATCGGCGGGCGCGGGTCGTTCGGGATCGCGTTGCGGTTGACCGTGATGCCGACCCCGTGGAGGCGGTCCTCGGCCTGCTGCCCGTCGAGCTCGGAGTTCCGCAGGTCGACGAGGACCAGGTGGACGTCGGTGCCGCCCGAGAGGACGTCCACGCCGACCGCCCTGACGTCGTCCCGCACCAGGCGCTCGGCGAGGACGCGGGCGCCCTCCAGGGTGCGGCGCTGCCGCTCCTTGAAGGCCTCGGAGGCGGCGACCTTGAAGGAGACCGCCTTGGCCGCGATCACGTGCTCCAGCGGACCGCCCTGCTGACCGGGGAACACCGCGGAGTTGATCTTCTTGGCGAGTTCGGCGGTGGAGAGGATCACGCCACCGCGCGGGCCGCCCAGCGTCTTGTGGGTCGTGGTCGTCACGACGTGTGCGTGCGGGACCGGGTTCGGGTGCAGCCCGGCCGCGACCAGGCCCGCGAAGTGCGCCATGTCCACCATGAGATAAGCGCCGACCTCGTCCGCGATCCGGCGGAACGCGGCGAAGTCCAGCTGCCTCGGGTACGCCGACCAGCCGGCCACGATCAGTTTCGGCCGTGACTCCTTGGCCAGTTTCTCGACCTCGGTCATGTCGACCAGGCCGTCCTCGCCCACGTGGTAGGCGACGACGTCGTAGAGCTTGCCGGAGAAGTTGATCTTCATGCCGTGGGTCAGGTGCCCGCCGTGCGCGAGGTTCAGACCCATGATCGTGTCGCCGGGCTTGAGCAGCGCGAACATCGCGGCCGCGTTGGCCTGGGCGCCCGAGTGCGGCTGGACGTTGGCGTGCTCGGCGCCGAACAGCTCCTTGACGCGGTCGATGGCGATCTGCTCGACCACGTCGACATGCTCGCAGCCGCCGTAGTAGCGGCGGCCCGGGTAGCCCTCGGCGTACTTGTTGGTCAGCACCGAGCCCTGGGCCTCCATGACGGCGGCCGGAGCGAAGTTCTCCGAGGCGATCATCTCCAGGGTGGACTGCTGGCGGTGGAGCTCGGCGTCGACGGCGGCGGCGACGTCCGGGTCCAGCTCGTGCAGGGGAGCGTTCAGAAGTGACGTGTCAGCCATGCGGTACGACTCCTCAGCCGGCGGAGAAGGCGGTGTACTCGTCGGCGGAGAGCAGGTCGTCGGGCTCCTCGGTGACGCGTACCTTGAACAGCCAGCCGCCCTCGAACGGGGCGGAGTTGACCAGCGACGGGTCGTTGACCACGTCCTCGTTGGTCTCGGTGACCTCACCGCCGACCGGGGCGTACAGGTCGCTCACGGACTTGGTCGACTCCAGCTCCCCACAGGTCTCGCCCGCGGTGACGGTGGAGCCCACGTCCGGGAGCTGGACGAAGACGACGTCTCCGAGCGCGTTGGCCGCGTGCTCCGTGATGCCGACCGTCGCGACGCCGTCCTCGGCGGCCGACAGCCACTCGTGCTCCTTGCTGTAGCGCAGCTGCTGGGGGTTGCTCATGGCCTGAATTCTCCTGTACGCGAGGAAGTGGTGATGAATGGGTGGGTACTGGAAACACGCGTGAACAGCGGAAATGTGCGCGCGGCCGCGCCCGGGGCGCGCTACCGCGCCCGGCCTCACTTCTGCCGCTTGTAGAACGGCAACGCCACGACCTCGTACGGCTCGTGGGTGCCCCGGACGTCCACGCCGACACCGGGCGTGCCGGGCGCGGCGTGCGCGGCGTCGACGTACGCCATCGCGATCGGCTTGCCGAGGGTGGGGGAGGGCGCCCCGGAGGTGACCTCGCCGATCACCTCGCCGCCCGCGACCACGGCGTACCCGGCGCGCGGGACGCGACGGCCCTCGGCGACCAGCCCGACGAGGATGCGCGGCGGGTTGCTCTCGGCCTTGGCGGCGGCCTCGGTGAGCGCCTCGCGCCCCACGAAGTCGCCGTCCTTCCCGAACTTCACGACCCTTCCGAGGCCCGCGTCGAAGGGGGTGAGCGAGGTCGACAGCTCGTGCCCGTACAGGGGCATGCCCGCCTCCAGGCGCAGCGTGTCCCGGCAGGACAGCCCGCACGGGACCAGGCCGGCGCCCTCGCCCGCCTTGGTCAGCGCCTGCCACAGCTCGACGGCGTGCTCGGGCCTCACGAAGAGCTCGAAGCCGTCCTCGCCGGTGTAGCCGGTGCGGGCGATCAGGGCGGGCACGCCCGCGACGGTGCCGGGCAGCCCGGCGTAGTACTTCAGGCCGTCGAGGTCGGCGTCGGTGAGCGAGGCGAGGATCCCCGGCGACTCGGGGCCCTGGACGGCGATGAGGGCGTAGGCGTCCCGGTCGTCGCGCACGACGGCGTCGAATCCGGCGGACCGCTCCACCAGCGCGTCGAGGACCACCTGGGCGTTGGAGGCGTTGGCGACGACCAGGTAGTGAGAAGAACCGGCCTCCGTCTCGGCGAGCCGGTAGACGATCAGGTCGTCGAGGATGCCGCCGTCCTCGCGGCAGATCATGGTGTAGCGGGCGCGGCCGGCCCGGATGCCGCCGATGTCGCCGACCAGCGCGTGGTCCAGCAGCGCCGCGGCCTGCGGGCCGGTCACGGTGATCTCACCCATGTGCGAGAGGTCGAAGAGGCCCGCCCTGGTGCGGACGGCGTTGTGCTCGTCGCGCTCGGAGCCGTACCGCAGGGGCATGTCCCAGCCGGCGAAGTCGGTCATCGTCGCGCCGAGCGAGCGATGGAGGGCGTCGATCGCGGTACGGCGGAGAGGGCTGCTGCTCATCGGTTCTGCTCCCAGGGCATGAAGGGCGAGGGCGAGGGCGATCCTCCCCATCTGTCATCGGAACCTGAGAGGTTCGCCATGACCACGGATGACCCGGATGATCATGGCTTGCACCTTGGGTGGGACCCACCCCCGACTCCAGGGGCGGCCCGCTTTCCAGATGTGCCTCGCCCGCGCGGTTTACGGGGCCTGAGAGATTCAAGGGAGGGACTTGCTCCTTCGGCGTCCCAGAAGTACGTGTACGTGCCGTACTCGACTGGGAACTCTCCCGCGCGGATTCAAGCGGCCTGTATGCAGTTGGCGCGCACATCATCGCACGCCTCGCTCCGGCACGGCAGGGGCCCTCCCGTCACAGGGGACGCACGGGGATCGACCAAGGTCCACAGCCCGCTGTAGCAGGGCTGTGGCAGTACGGGGACGGAAAAGCGAGACCCTGGGATTACCTTCTCTTTACACTCGAGGGGGATGGGACTCCATACCCATGGGGAGGACGATCACGGTGAACAGGACCACGGTGTACGCGACGACCTACGGCATCGCGCTGCCCGGGCGGCCGACGGCCCCGGCCGGGGAGGCGTGCGGCCCGTTCCCGACGGCGGTCGTCCGCGACCTGAGGGAGCGCTCGGGCCGCAGCCCGCACGGACTCACGTTCGGCACGAGCGACCTCGTCGTGGTCACCGGACTCCCCGGCAGCGGCAAGTCGACCCTCATGCGGCGGGCGGTGCGCGGTCCGCGCGTCGACTCCCAGGACACCCGTGACCGCTGGGACGCCCGGCTGGCCCGTTTCCTGCCGTACGCGCTCTACCGGCCCTTCGTGCGGATCGCCCACTACGCCGGGCTGCGCCGCGCGCTGCGCACCGGCGCCGGTGTCGTCGTGCACGACTGCGGGACGCAGGCCTGGGTGCGCGGCTGGCTCGCCCGCGAGGCCCGCCGCCGGGACGGCACGCTGCATCTGCTGCTCCTCGACGTCACCCCTGACGAGGCCCGCGACGGCCAGCGTGAGCGGGGGCGCGGAGTGTCGAGTTACGCCTTCGCCCGGCATCGGGCGGTGACGGCGCGGCTGCTGAGGGGGGTCGAGAAGGGGCGGCTGCCGGAGGGGTGCGGGGGCGCGGTGCTGCTTGACCGGGCGGCGGCGGGGGTGTTGCGGCGGATTGATTTCGCGGGGTGAGGCGGCGTGTTGTCCGGGGCTTCGCCCCGGATCCCCATGGTGGCAGCCCCTTGATGCCGTATGGGATCTGCGGGGCATCTGTGGCTTGTCGCGCAGTTCCCCGTGCCCCTGACGGGGCGCGGGCCCCGATTCGCCCATTAGGGTTCAGCCACAGCAGCGGTTCGGAGAGCAAGCGGTAGGCAGCAGAAGATGGATTACGCGGCGGACTTCCCGGCACAGGCGCACCCCCATCCGCACGGCGGATGGCCCGGCAACGAGCTGGAGGAGGTGCTCTCGGCCGCCCTCGGCAGGCCGAGCGCGGGCGGCCGCATCGTGGAGGTGCTCGGCCGCAGCTTCCTGTGGGTGCCCCTGCCCGAGGGCGGCGGCCCGAACAGTGGCCCGCTCGACCTGCCGACGTTGCAGATCGACGGGCAGGCGTACGTGCCGGTCTTCAGCTCCGAGGAGCAGTTCCGCCAGGTCGTCGGCAGCCACATGTCGTACACGATCGCGCCCGCCGTCGAGTTCGCGCGGGGGCTGCCGCCGCACATCGGTATCGCGGTGAACCCGGACGGTGTGATCGGCGTACCGCTGCCGCCGGCCGCCGTGGCCGAGCTGTGCCGGGCCGGGCGGACCCCGCTGGACGGGGCGGCGAGCGGTGCCCGGGTGCGGCTGTTCGAGCCGGACTGGCAGGACGACCCCGTGGACTTCCTCGCCGCGGCCTCGGCCGAGTTCGCCGGGACCGGCGCCGTGCTCAGCGCCCGCCGCTGCCTGGCCGCCATCGAGACCTCCGACCCGGTGATGTTCATCGGCGTCGAACTGGCCTCCTGGGAGGCCGACCGCGCTCTCCCCCTGGACGCCCTGAGCCGGGCCCTGACCGCGGCCCCGGTGGGGTACGCCGTGAACATGGTCTTCCTTGACGTCGCCCAGGACCCGGTCGGCGACTGGATGCGCGAAAAGGTCCGGCCCTTCTACCAGCAGGGCTACTAGGGGCGTCCCGCAGGGGCACGTCCCGCAAGGGCGCGCCCCGTCAGGGCGCGGGGAACTGCGCGACAAGCCACAACGAACCCGCAGTCCGCAGATCACACCGCCCCCCGAGCTGTCACCGGCTATCCCAGTCCAGCGCCTAAGCTGGTTTCATATTCCGCGGGTCCAACTGAAGGGGCGGTAAAGGTGAGCGCCAGCGGCACCGCCGCGACCGGCCAGGTCGAGCACATGCTGCGCCAGGTGACGCCCGGGCGTTACGACGCCTACGAGGCGTTGCTGCGCGCGCTCGCGACCCCGTCCTCCGGCCAGGTCTGGATGCTGCTGTGGCACGGCCAGGCCGGCTCCCCGGACGCCCAGTACGGGAACATGGAGGTGGAGGGCTACGGCTACGCCCCCTGCGTCACCTCCGCCCAGGAGCTCTCGGCCAGCGGCTGGAACCGCAGTTACGAAGTGGTCGACGGCCTCGACGTGGCCCGCACCCTCTACCCCGACCACTACGGACTGTGGCTGAACCCGCACGCGCCCGGCGGAGGCGTCGGCATCCCCTGGCTGGACCTGCGCCGGATCGCCACCGGTCTGGAGCGCCAGCCCTCGGGCCCGCTGCGGCTGTCCGAACCGGGCATCGAGATCCCGCAGTTCTACGCCCTGCTCACGCAGAACGCCCATCGCACGGCGGCCGTCCGCTCGCTGCGCCGTGCCTGGGTGCAGCCCGCGCTCGGCGCGCCGTACCTGGCCATCGGACTCGATGTGTACGACACCTCGCCTCCGGCCGTGGACTCGGTACGGGCGATGATGCAGCAGTCCATCGGTGCGGTCCCGGACGGGCTGCCCGTCTCGACCGTCGCGATGTCCGACGAGTACGACCCGGTGGCGATGTGGCTGCGTGCCAACGCCCGCCCCTTCTACGACCGCGAGGCCCACGCGGCCCCCGCCCAGGCTCCCGCGGCGGGCGGGTACGGATACCCGGGCGGGTACTGAGGCCCCGCTCTCCTCACCTGGGGTCCCCCTCCGGCCCTCAACCACCCTTCACAGCACGCCCACAGACGGTCGCAAAACTTTCGTAGGACATGTCCGCATCTACGCGGGTAAATGTAAGCCGCAGCCCCTTGCGCCCCAACTGCCCCGTGTCCGAATCACGTTGCGTGACGTCCGCATAACGGAACTCCCAGGACAGCATCACGGTTAGGCATCCATTCGCCGCCAAGTCTGGCAACAGATCCGTGAACCGTTGAAGACTCCCGCACCAGGGGCTCTTCACCCCTGTGTACGGCAGGGGGCTTCCACCCCTGCCCACGACGGACGATGAGGCCGCTACCGCGGCAAGTGCGGGCCGGTCACCGCCGGTTGAGAGGGGTCCCTGCCAGATGACGGCGCCATTGCACGACACGACCGCGGAAGCGGCCCCGACTGCCCCTGCCGATCCGGCGGAGACAGGCGCCGAGAAGGTCGAGGGCAGGTCCCTCAAGCAGATCGCCTGGAACCGCCTCAAGCAGGACAAGGTCGCACTCGCCGGCGGCGCCTTCGTGCTCTTCCTGACCCTGGTCGCCGTGTTCGCCCCGCTGATCGTCGGTCTCCTCGGCCACCCGCCGAACGAGTTCCACCAGGACAAGCTGGACCCGCTGACCAACCTGCCGCAGGGCGCCTGGGGCGGCGTGAGCGGCGACTACCTCTTCGGCGTCGAGCCCAACAAGGGCCGCGACGTGTTCAGCCGCATCGTCTACGGCGCCCGGATCTCCCTGCTCGTGGCGTTCCTCGCCGCCGTGGTCGCCGTGGCGCTCGGCACCCTGTTCGGCATCGTCGCGGGCTACTTCGGCGGCTGGATCGACGCGCTGATCAGCCGCACCATGGACGTGCTGCTCTCCTTCCCGCAGCTGCTCTTCATCATCTCCCTCGTCTCGGTGCTCCCGGACGACCTGCTGGGCCTGACCGGTTCGGGTGTGCGCATCGGCGTACTCGTCCTGGTCATCGGCTTCTTCGGCTGGCCGTACGTGGGCCGTATCGTGCGCGGCCAGACCCTGAGCCTGCGCGAGCGCGAGTACGTCGAGGCCGCGCGCAGCCTCGGCGGCGGCCGACGGCACATCCTCTTCCGGGAGCTGCTGCCCAACCTCGTCGCCCCGATCCTCGTCTACGCGACGCTGATGATCCCCACCAACATCCTCACGGAGGCGGCGCTCAGCTTCCTCGGCGCGGGTGTGCGGCCGCCGACGGCGTCCTGGGGCGGCATGCTGCGCGACGCGCTGGAGACCTACGAGCACGATCCGATGTTCATGGTCTTCCCCGGCGCGACGATCTTCGTCACCGTCCTCGCGTTCAACCTCTTCGGAGACGGTCTGCGCGACGCGCTGGACCCCAAGGGCACCCGCTAGCACCCCCACACGACTTGCCCCTGCCGCACCGTCAGGTGGCTGACCCCATGGTTCTCCGGCTCAGGACCGGGACCGCGAATCTCGGAGGTTACGAGAAAATGTCCACAGCTTCCCCGAAGCGACGGCTTGCTGCCGGTGCGGCCCTCGTAGTCGCGGCGCTGGTGACCACCACGGCGTGCGGCGGCGGTGACAGCGACAACGGCAAGGACGAGGGCGCGGGTTACAACGCGGCGCTCAACAAGGTCGTCAACGCGTCCACCAAGAAGGGCGGGACGCTGAAGTTCATAGGCAAGCAGGACTTCGACTCCCTCGACCCGCAGCGCACCTACTACGGCATGACCTGGGACTTCATGCGGTTCTTCACCCGCACCCTGGTCACGTACGACACCAAGCCGGGCGCGGCCTCCAACAAGCTGGTCGGCGACCTCGCCACCGGCCCCGGCGAGGTCTCCGCCGACGGCAAGACCTACACGTACAAGCTGCGTGACGGTCTGACCTGGGAGGACGGCTCGAAGCTGACCTCCAAGGACGTCAAGTACGGCATCGAGCGCATCTGGGCGACCGACGTCATCACCGGTGGTCCCGCGTACATCAAGCAGACCCTGGACCCCAAGGGCGAGTACAAGGGCCCCTACAAGGACAAGTCCAAGGACAAGCTCGGTCTGAAGGCCATCGAGACGCCCGACGACAACACCATCGTCTTCAAGCTGCCCAAGCCCAACGGTGACTTCGAGCAGTTCCTGGCCATGCCCACCGGCGCCCCGGTGAAGCAGAGCGAGGACACCGGCGCCAAGTACACCAACAAGCCGTTCTCCTCTGGCCCGTACAAGGTCCAGTCGTACAAGGCGGGCAAGGGTCTGACCCTGGTACGCAACACCAACTGGAAGAAGGCGTCGGACCCGCTCCGTCCGGCTCTCCCGGAAAAGATCACCGTGACGATCTCCGCCAACCTGGAGGAGAACGACAAGCGGCTGATGGAAGGCGACTACGACCTCGACGTCAACGGCACCGGCATGACCCAGTCGGGCCGCGTCACCGCCGTCCAGGACCACAAGGCCGACATCGACAACATCCAGACGTCGTTCGTCCGCTACGTGGCCCTCGTCCAGACGGCCAAGCCGTTCGACAACGTCGACTGCCGCAAGGCCGTCTTCTACGCCACGGACTTCGCCGGTCTGCAGCAGGTGCGCGGTGGCGCGGTCGCCGGTGGTGAGATCGCCAACTCGGTCTTCCCGAAGTCGATCCCCGGCTACACCGACTACGACCCGTACGGCGTCCTCGCCCGCAAGGGCAAGCCGGACCTGGCGAAGGCCAAGGAGTCGCTGAAGGCGTGCGGCAAGCCGAGCGGCTTCTCCACCAAGATCACCGCCCGGACCAACCAGCCGTCCGAGGTCGACGCCGCCGAGGCCCTGCAGGAGCAGCTCGGCAAGGTCGGCATCAAGCTGGAGGTCGACCCGATCGACGGCGCCCAGTCCTCCAGCATCACCGGCTCGCCGAAGGTCGTGAAGGAGCGCGGCTACGGCCTGACGATGAGCGGCTGGGGCCCGGACTTCCCGACCGGCCAGGGCTACGCGCAGCCGCTGTACGACAGCCGCTTCATCTTCCCGAACGGCAACTACAACGAGTCGCAGATCAAGGACCCGGAGATCGACAAGATGTTCGACGACGCGATCGCGTCGACGGACCCGGCCAAGGCCAAGACGATCTACGAGAACATGAACAAGCGCCTGCTCGACAACGCCGACTGGATGCCCTTCATCTACGAGAAGAACATCTCCTGGCGCAGCCCGCGTCTGACGAACGTCTACTCGTCCGCCGCGTACAACGGCCGCTACGACTACGTCTCGCTGGGCGTCACGAAGTAACCGCCGAGCGACCGTAGTCGATCGCCCCTCCCTTGCCGCCGAATCCCGCCAGTCCGAAGGGCAGGTGATGGCCCCGGGCGGCGGCCGGGACTCTTCCTGAAGGATCTCCGTGAGGAATCCTCCTGAGGGGTCCCGGCCGCCGCCGGGCCGCGCACAGTGCTTGCTTATCTCATCCGGCGCCTGATCGCCGTTGTCATCATGGTGCTGGTCGTACTGCTCGCGACCTTCACCGTCTTCTACATGCTGCCCAAGTGGGCGGGACAGGACATCGCCGTCCTCTTCGCCGGCAAGGCCACCGGAGCCGAGCAGGTCGAGGGCATCCGCACCAAGCTGGGCCTCGACGATCCGCTGCTCATGCAGTTCTGGGACTTCGTCAAGGGCATCCCCATGGGACGCGACTTCGCCAACGGCAATGACGTGACCCACTGCCCGGCCCCCTGCTTCGGCTACTCCTTCGTCACGGAGGAGCCGGTGTGGAACACCCTCAAGGACGCGCTGCCCGTCACCGCCGCGCTCGCCGCCGGCGCGTGCGTGCTGTGGCTGGCCGGGGGCGTCGCCACCGGTGTGGTCTCCGCGCTCAAGCGGGGCACCATCTGGGACCGCGGCGCGATGATCGCCGCGCTCGGCGGTGTCTCGCTGCCGATCTTCTTCACCGGCATGGTCGCGATGGGCATCTTCGTGCACAGCCTGGGCTGGGTGAAGATCGAGGACAACCTCAGTACCGACGACTCCATCGGCGTCTGGTTCGAGACGCTGCTGTTGCCGTGGATCGTGCTCGCCCTGCTGAACGCCGCGATGTACGCCCGCCTCACCCGCGCCACCATGCTGGAGGTGCTCGGCGAGGACTACATCCGCACCGCCCGCGCCAAGGGCCTCGGTGAGCGCGCCGTCATCACCCGGCACGCCCTGCGCTCGGCGATGACGCCGATCCTGACCGTGTTCGGCCTCGACATCGGCGTGCTGCTCGGCGGTGCCGTGCTCACCGAGTCGACGTTCAACCTGCCCGGCCTCGGGCTCGCCGCGGTCCAGGCCATCAGCAGCAAGGACCTCCCGGTGATCCTGGGCGTGACCCTGTTCGCGGCCCTCGCGATCGCCGTCGCCAACCTCGTCGTGGACCTTCTGTACGCCGTCATCGACCCGCGAGTGAGGCTGGGATGACCGACCTGAACAAGACGGGAGCGGCCGTCGGGGAACCGGTCTCGGCCGGTCCCGCCCCCTCCGCCTTCCTCGAGGTACGCGACCTCAAGGTGCACTTCCCGACCGACGACGGCCTGGTCAAGTCCGTCGACGGGCTCAGCTTCTCGCTGGAGAAGGGCAAGACCCTCGGCATCGTGGGCGAGTCCGGCTCCGGCAAGTCGGTCACCTCGCTCGGCATCATGGGCCTGCACACCGCCGGCCAGTACGGCAAGCGCAAGGCGCAGATCTCCGGCGAGATCTGGCTGGACGGCACCGAGCTGCTGTCCGCCGACCCGGACCACGTGCGCAAGCTGCGCGGCCGCGAGATGGCGATGATCTTCCAGGACCCGCTGTCCTCGCTGCACCCGTACTACACGATCGGCCAGCAGATCGTGGAGGCGTACCGGGTCCACCACGACGTGGACAAGAAGACCGCCAAGCGCCGTGCCGTGGAGATGCTCGACCGCGTCGGCATCCCCCAGCCGGACAAGCGGGTCGACAGCTACCCGCACGAGTTCTCCGGCGGTATGCGCCAGCGCGCGATGATCGCGATGTCGCTGGTCAACAACCCCGAACTGCTCATCGCGGACGAGCCGACGACCGCCCTCGACGTGACCGTCCAGGCGCAGATCCTCGACCTCATCCGGGACCTGCAGAAGGAGTTCGGCTCCGCGGTCATCATCATCACCCACGACCTGGGCGTCGTCGCCGAACTCTCCGACGACATCCTGGTGATGTACGGCGGCCGGTGCGTGGAGCGCGGCCCCGCCGAGAAGGTGTTCTACGAGCCCCGCCACCCCTACACCTGGGGCCTGCTGGGCTCGATGCCGCGCCTGGACCGCGACCAGCAGGACCGGCTCATCCCGGTCAAGGGCTCCCCGCCGTCGCTGATCAACATCCCGTCCGGCTGCGCCTTCAACCCGCGCTGCCCGTACGCGGACCTCCCGAAGGACAACGTCACCCGCACGGTCCGGCCCGAGCTGACCGAGGTCGGCAGCCGGCACTGGGCCGCCTGCCACATGACGCAGGAGCAGCGGGAGCGGATCTGGACCGAAGAGATTGCGCCGAAGCTGTGAGCGACAACGCAGAGGACAAAGCAGAGGACAAGGCAGTGGGCATCCCCGCACAGGCCGACGGCGCGGAACCGGGTGCGGGCGCGACTGCGAGTGCGACCGCGGGCGGTACCGAGGGCGGCACCGCGACCCTCACCAAGGACGCCGCTCCGGGCGAGATCCTGCTCAAGGTCACCGGACTCCAGAAGCACTTCCCGATCCGTGAGGGCCTGTTCCGGCGGCAGACCGGCGCCGTCCGCGCGGTCGACGGCATCGACTTCGAGGTGCGCTCCGGCGAAACCCTGGGGGTCGTGGGCGAGTCCGGCTGCGGCAAGTCGACGATGGGCCGGCTGATCACCCGGCTGCTCGAACCGACCGCGGGCACGGTCGAGTTCGAGGGCAAGGACATCACGCACCTCGGCGTCGGCGGCATGCGCCCGCTCCGCCGCGACGTGCAGATGATCTTCCAGGACCCTTACTCGTCGCTGAATCCGCGCCACACCATCGGCACGATCGTCGGCGCCCCCTTCCGCCTCCAGAAGGTCACCCCCGAGGGCGGCGTGAAGAAGGAGGTCCAGCGGCTGCTGTCGGTGGTCGGCCTCAACCCCGAGCACTACAACCGCTATCCGCACGAGTTCTCCGGCGGTCAGCGCCAGCGCATCGGCATCGCCCGCGCCCTCGCGCTCAACCCGAAGCTGGTCGTCGCGGACGAGCCCGTCTCCGCGCTCGACGTGTCGATCCAGGCCCAGGTCGTGAACCTGCTGGACGACCTCCAGCAGGAGCTCGGGCTGACGTACGTGATCATCGCGCACGACCTGTCCGTGGTCCGCCACGTCTCGGACCGCATCGCGGTGATGTACCTCGGCAAGATCGTGGAGCTCGCCGACCGCGACGCGCTCTACAAGGCGCCGATGCACCCGTACACCAAGGCGCTGATGTCGGCGGTGCCGATCCCCGACCCCAAGCGCCGCAGCGCCAAGAGCGAGCGCATCCTGCTCCGCGGCGACGTGCCCTCGCCGATCAGCCCGCCGAGCGGCTGCCGCTTCCACACGCGGTGCTGGAAGGCGACGGAGATCTGCAGGACCACCGAGCCGCCGCTGCTGGAGCTGAAGCCGGGTCAGCGGGTGGCCTGCCACCACCCGGAGAACTTCGAGGACCAGGCGCCGCAGGACACGGTCCTCCTCTCCGCCGCGAAGGACGCGGTGGAGCTGGTGCCGGACGCGGTGCTCGCGGAGTCGGCGGAGACGTCCGAGGCCCTGGCGGCGGAGGTCGCGGAGGTCGCGGAGGACGCGGAGGACGCGGACGATGCGGACGACGGCGTGCAGAAGTCGACGGACAAGTAGAGCCTGATAGAGGGTGTGCACCTTGCAATGCAAGGTGCACACCCTCTGTGCGTAACAATGCTCAGGTGATCCAGCAACTCTTCACCCCTTCGGTCCAGCACTCGCTGGACCTGATAGGCATCTTCGTCTTCGCGATATCCGGCGCCCTGCTGGCCGTCCGCAAGAATTTCGACGTCTTCGGCATCGCCTTCCTCGCCGAGGTCACCGCGCTGGGCGGAGGGGTGTTCCGGGACCTGGTCATCGGGGCCGTGCCGCCCGCCGCGTTCACCGACCTGGGCTACTTCCTCACTCCGCTGCTCGCCGCCCTGCTGGTCTTCTTCCTCCACCCGGAGATGGAGCGCATCCAGAAGGCCGTGAACATCTTCGACGCGGCCGGCCTCGGCCTGTTCTGCGTCTCGGGCACGACGAAGGCGTACGAGTACGGGCTCGGCCTCACCGCCTCGGCGGCCCTCGGGGTCGCGACGGGCGTCGGGGGCGGCGTCCTGCGCGACGTGCTCGCCAACGAGGTGCCGTCGCTGCTGCGCTGGGACCGCGACCTGTACGCGGTGCCCGCGATGGTGGGAGCCGTCCTGGTCGTGCTGTGCATCCGCCACGACGCCCTCACCCCGCTCACCAGCGGGTGCGCTGCTGTCGCCGCCTTCGTCCTGCGCCTGTTCGCGCTCCGTTTCCACTGGCGAGCGCCGCGTGCGTGGAACCGCCGGTCGACGGTGCGAGAGGAGTAGTTCCCCGGGGCTGGACGTGGTGCCGGCCCATCTCCAGCGTCAGCCAGCGGAACGCCGGGACCACCTGTGGCCGCCACAGCGCCATGGTGTGGCCGCCCGCGCTCCTCGGGATGTAGACGACGTGCACGGTCGTCGGCGCCTTCGCGACCTGTTCGAGGGAGACGCCCGCCTCGTAGCCGTCGTGCGGCTGGCCGGAGACGTAGAGGGCGATCCGGGGCGGGACGAAGGCCTTGCGGAGCAGCACGTACGGGTTGTTCGCCGCCCGCAGGGCCGGGCTCTGGGCGGCGAGCGAGTCGCGTTCGCCGATCGGGTCGTTGTAGCCGGACATGCTGACCGCGGCCATGTAGCGGTCCGGGTGGGCCACGGCCAGCTTGGCAGCGCAGTGCGCGCCCGCCGAGATCCCGGCGACCGCCCAGCCCCTGGGGGCGGACTCGGCGCGGAAGTTGTCCATAATCATTTTCGGTACGTCGATGCTGAGCCAGGTGTCGGCGTTGACCGTGCCCGGTATGTTCGCGCAGCCCGTGTCCACCCGGGGCAGCAGGCTGGTGCGCGGCGCGACCAGGATGAACGGCGCGACCTGGCCGTCCCGCATCAGCGGCAGCAACTGCTCGTGCGCGTGCAGCGACCCGAACCACGCCTTCGCCGAACCCGGCCAGCCGGACAGCACCTCCACGACCGGGAACCTGCGGTGGCGGTAGGCGGGCTCGCTGTACTGGGGCGGCAGCCAGACGTAGACGTCGGCGTTCACGCCGGAGACCCGGCCCTTGAGCTCGGTCACGCGGACGCCGCCGGCCGCGTGCATACCCGGTCCGTCGGCGGCGTGGAACGCCTGCCGGACCCTGGGCAGCCGCTTCAGCGCGATGCCGCCGGTGCCGTCGGCACCGAGATCGGCGGCCTGGGCGACGTGGTTGCCCGTGCCGAGGAGGTCGGCCCAGTTCTCGTACAGGTTGTTCTGGTTGTTGACCAGCACGAAGACCAGGGAGACCGCGGTGCCCTGGGCGAACAGCAGCATCAGCACGCGCGCCGCGGCACGCAGCGCCCTGGGTCCGCGGATCCGCGACCACAGGACGAGCGGCAGCGCGATGGCGACGACGGACAGCGCGATCAGCGTGTAGAGGAATGAAGTCCCGGTAAGGCTCATGTCCCTACAGAGGGGAAGACGGACCGCCGAGTTTACGGACGAGTACGGACTTACCGAGAAATTGCACAGCGCTCACCCTGGCAAAAGCTACCGCTTAGTAGGTTGTTGCTGTACCGTTCAACCATGCCTGAAGCAACCGCCGTGCCCGCCGCGATCGGCGACAGCGAGTTCGACCGCGACACCGCCGTGACGCGACGCGGAGAGGGCGTCTATGACATCGACCTCTCCTCCGGGTGGACGATCATCAGCGCCGTCAACGGCGGCTACCTCCTGGCGGTCCTGGGCCGCGCCCTCGCGGACGCCCTGCCGCACGCCGACCCGTTCACGATCTCGGCGCACTACCTGACGGCGTCCGAGCCAGGCCCCGCGGTGATCCGCACGGATGCCGTCCGCACCGGCCGCACCCTCTCCACCGGCCAGGCGTCGCTCTTCCAGTACGACGAGGACGGCCGCGAGGTCGAACGGATCCGTGTGCTCGCCTCCTACGGCGACCTCGACTCCCTGCCCGACGACGTCCGTACGACGGCGACGCCGCCCGCGTTCCCGCCCATGGAGCAGTGCTTCGGCCCGCAGGACGGACCCACCCCGGTCTCCGGCAGCTCGGCCATCACCGAGCGGCTGATGCTCAAGCTCGATCCGTCGACGCTCGGCTGGGCGCTCGGCGCGCCGTCCGGGAAGGGCGAGATGCGGGCCTGGTTCGGCCTCGCGGACGGCCGGGACGCGGACCCCCTGTCGCTGCTGCTCGCGGTCGACGCGCTGCCGCCGACCGCCTTCGAGCTGGGTATCTCCGGGTGGGTCCCGACGGTCGAGCTCACGGTGCACGTACGCTGCCGCCCCGCGCCGGGCCCGCTCCGGATCTCCATCACCACCCGCAACCTCGCCGGCGGCTTCCTGGAGGAGGACGCCGAGGTCTGGGACAGCGCGGACCGCCTGGTCGCCCAGTCACGGCAGCTGGCACGGGTGCGGCTCGGCTGAGAGCCCGCCGGGGGCGGGGCCCGCTGCTGGGTGCCTGTCGGTGCGGGCTGAAATCCTGGGCCGGTGAAGGCCGACCGTCTGCTCTCGATCCTTCTGCTGCTCCAGACCCGCGGGCGCGTCCCGGCGCACGAACTCGCCGAGCGGCTGAAGGTGTCGGTGCGGACCGTCTACCGGGACGTCGAGGCACTCTCGGCGTCCGGCGCACTCGTGTACGCCGAGCGCGGACGGCACGGCGGGATCGAACTGCTCGGCGGGTTCCGCACCGACGTCACGGGTCTGACCGCCGACGAGTCCCGCGCCCTGTTCGTGCTGGCGGCGCAGGGCGCGCACGCGGCACTCGGCCTGGACGAGGCGCTCGGCTCGGCGCTGCGCAAGGTGATGGCCGCGCTGCCGGCACCGCACCGGCCGGCCGCGGAGGTCACCAGCCGCCGCGGCCTCGTCGACGCCTCGCGCTGGAAGGGTGGCCCACGGCAGGCCGTCGACCTGGAGAGGCTGCAGGACGCCGTCTTCGCCGACCGGCGGCTTCGGCTGAGGTACCGGCACAGCGGTGCCACCGAGCCGAGCACGTACACCGTCGACCCGTACGGGCTCGTGTCCAAGGCGGGCGTCTGGTACCTGGTCGCCGACCGGCGCGGCACACCACGGCTGTTCCGCGCGGACCGTGTGCGGTCGGCGACCTTGCTGCGAGACCCGGTGAAACGCCGCCCCGACGTCGAACTCGCCGACGTCTGGGAGGTGCTGAGGCGCCAGGTCGAGGAGCGGCCGGCGGGCGTCGACGTCACGGTGCGGGTGCGGCGCGCGTACGCCGACATGTTCCTGCGGCTCCAGGCCGCCTGGCTGACCGCCCCGCCCAAGGACGACGGCGGGAGCGAGTGGCTCACCGCGCACCTGTCGTACGGGCGGCTCGGCGAGGTGCGCGGGCTCCTCGTGTTCGCCGACCGGCTGGAGGTCCTCTCACCCCCCGAGGTGCGCGCCGAACTGGCCTCGGCGGCCGCCTCTGTCACGGAGCTGTACCAGAGCCGAGTTGCGGGGGAGCGGTGAAGTAGCAGGTCAAGTGGGGTGAGTAGAGGTCGGCTTTGCTGTTCGCACAGGCGGGGCACAGGGCGAACCCACGGGAGCCCTAAGGGGCGTTGGTTGCATGCACGCCTCGACCTCCTCATCGTTCTTGGAGCTGTTTCTCATGAAGCGTGTGCGTCTCCTGCCTGCCGTGGCCCTGCTCGCGGCCGCACCCCTGCTGCTGACGGCGTGCGGCTCCGACGACTCGTCGTCGACCACCTCGAACTCGAACAGCGGCAACTCCTCCCAGCAGAACTGCCAGGCACCGTCGGGCGCACCCTCGGGCGCCCCGTCGGGAGCTCCCTCGGGCGCGCCATCAGGAGCGCCCACGGGCGAGGCGCCGTCGGGTGCTCCCTCGGGCGCGCCGTCCGGGGCGCCGAGCGGGGCTCCCGGAGGTGGCGGACAGGGCGGCGGCCCCGGCGGTGGCGGCTGCGGCGGCCCGGGCGGCGGCGGCCAGCAGGGCCAGAGCCAGGCCCCGAGCCAGTCGGCCACGAAGGAGTCGACGAAGGAGTCGACGAAGGACACGTGACCTGAAGGTCGGTACGTACGCGGCGGCGCACCCGGGAGATGGGGCGCCGCCGCGTACGTGTGTTGTTCAGCAGCGGCGCGGGCGCCTTTTTCTCCCGGGGACGCGCCCCTGAAAGGGGCGCGGGGAACTGCGCGACCAGCCGCAATGAGACCCGCGCCAAGCCACCGGCAGGAACCCGGCAGACGAGCCCTCACCCTAACCAGTGACGGCGCCCGATACTGATCAACCGCATCCGGCGGACGGCCACGTCCGCCACAGCCGCCCGCTCCTCCGCGGACGCGTCCACCGTCTCCAGAAACAGCGACGCCGTCACCAGCATCTGGTCGACATAGAGACCGGCGAGCATCAGCAGATCGTCGTCTCTCCAGCCCTCGGACTCGGGCTGCTTGGCCAGCTCGGCCTTCACCTCCTCGGCGAACCGCGCCAGTTGCGCACTGATCGCCTCCCGTACCGGCTGGACACCGCCATGTCGCTCACGGGCGATAAACCGGACGTGTGCCGGATACGCGTCCACGTGGCGGGCGATCAGATCGACGGCGCGCGCGATGCGTTGGCCGCTGTCGCCGGCCGTGGACACCGTGGTCCCGATCATCGGGTGCAGGCTGCCGAGCGCCTCCTCGACCAGCGCCACGCCGAGGTCCGCCGTCGAGCGGAAGTGCCGGTAGAACGCGGTCGGGGCGAGTCCGACGGCGCGCGTGACCTCGCGCAGGCCCAGGCTGCTCAGGCTCTGCTCCTCCAGCAGCTCCAACGCCGCGTCCAGGAACGCCTGCCGGGTCTTCTGCTTCTGGGCCTGCCGGATGCCGAGGGTGTGACTCATGCCATTCAGTTAACACCTGTTCTCTGTGCTGGGAAAGTCGTACAGCGCGCTAGACTGGCAAGTCAGTAAACACCTGTAACTACAACCGTTCACCGAACCGTAACGAGAGGCAATCACCATGCTGTTCCTCGTCGCCGCCCTCATGCTGCTGGGTGTCGTCATGGGCACCGTGGCCCACGCCCCGCTGCCCGTCTCCCTCATCGCCGCGGCCGTCATCGGCGTCTGGCTCGCCGTCTTCGCCGTCCGTGAGCGTCACGGCCGCCGCCGTCACACCACCACCCACTGACCCTTCGTCCTCCTGTTGGGAGCTGACCGATCATGGAACTCACCGCCGCACCGCAACGCCGCCGCACAGCCACCCGTGACGCCGACGGCATGGCCGTGGCGTCCTTCATCCTGGGCCTCCTGGGGCTCCTCGTCCTCAACGTCTTCCTGGGGCCGGTCGCCATCGTTCTGGCCGCCGCGGCCCTGTGGCGGGGTACGACCCGCCGTGGCCGCGCCTACCTCGGGCTCGGACTCGGGGTCGCCGACCTCCTCGTCCTGGTCGCGCTGATGCAGCTGGACAACACGGTTTCCTGGAGCTTCTAGAGCTTCTGGGAGCTTCTGGTGCCAGCTTCCGGAGCTTCTGGAAGAGCGCAGGCGGGCGGCCGGGGACGGGCCGCACCCGCCGACGTACCGACCGAGCCGACCGAGGGCGCGTTCGCGACACCACGTCGGCCGAGGCCGGTGTACCGGGCCCCCGTAGAATCGGGGCCACCATGGCTTACCTCGACCACGCAGCGACGACTCCGATGCTCCCGGAGGCGGCAGAGGCCCTGACCGCCCAACTCGGCATCACCGGCAACGCCTCCTCGCTGCACGCGGCAGGCCGCAGAGCCCGCCGCACCATCGAGGAAGCCCGCGAGACCCTCGCCGAGGCCCTCGCCGCCCGCCCCAGCGAGGTCGTCTTCACCTCCGGCGGCACCGAGGCCGACAACCTCGCCGTGAAGGGCCTGTACTGGGCACGCCGAGACGCCGACCCCGCCCGTACCCGCGTCCTCGCGAGCCCCGTCGAGCACCACGCGGTGCTGGACGCCGTCCACTGGCTGGGCGAGCACGAGGGCGCCACCATCGAGTACCTGCCCGTGGACGCACACGGCCGCGTCCACCCCGAAGCCCTGCGCGAGGCGATCGCCCGCAACCCCGACAACGTCGCCCTGGCCACCGTCATGTGGGCCAACAACGAGATCGGCACGATCATGCCGGTCCGTGAACTCGCCGACGTGGCAGGTGAGTTCGACGTTCCCCTGCACGCCGACGCCGTCCAGGCCTTCGGTCAGGTCCCCGTGGACTTCGATGCCTCCGGTCTCGCCGCGATGACGGTCTCGGGTCACAAGATCGGTGGCCCGTACGGGATCGGCGCCCTGCTCCTGGGTCGTGAGTACAGCCCTGTACCCGTTCTGCACGGTGGCGGCCAGGAGCGCCACGTCCGCTCCGGCACGCTCGACGTCCCGGCCGTCGCCGCGTTCGCCGTCGCCGGACGCCTCGCCGCCGAGCAGCGTGAGTGGTTCGCGAGCGAGATCGGTGCCCTGCGCGACGACCTGGTCACCGCGGTCGGTTCGGCCGTCCCGGACGCGATCCTCGGGGGCGATCCGTCCCCCGGGGGCCGCCTGCCGGCCAACGCCCACTTCACGTTCCCGGGCTGCGAGGGGGACTCGCTCCTGCTGCTGCTGGACGCCCAGGGCATCGAGTGCTCCACCGGCTCGGCGTGCACCGCGGGCGTCGCCCAGCCCAGTCACGTGCTCCTCGCCACCGGCACCGACCCCGACCTCGCCCGCGGCACCCTGCGCTTCTCGCTCGGCCACACCTCCACGGAGGCGGACGTCGCCGCGGTCGCCGAGGCGATCGGTCCGGCGGTGGAGCGGGCGCGCAGCGCGGGGCTCACCTGAGGGCTTCCTCAGGCCTTGAGGGCGCGCGGAAACGACCTACGAGACGGGTTCCCTTCGCCGGCATGACCCGGATCAGGTGGCTGGGGGTCGCCTTCCAGTCGTGGAGCTTGCGATCCACGGCCTTCCAGCCTCTCAGCCCGACCGTCGACGTCGGCCCCAGCGGAAGCCGAAACTTCTCGCCAAAGTCGGCTACTCCGGTCGAACTCCCTCACTCGTCCCGTAGGCCTGATATCAGGATAGAACGTCTCTCATGGGATGGAATACCTGAAAACATGATTTTTTGTCGGACTTGCGCGCCCTTGCCGACGTGGGACGATTTGGACAAATGAACGTATAGGTAAACCGGGCAAACAGGGAGCTCGCATGTCTGCGATCAAGGAAAGCGTCGACATCGCCCGCCGCCCCGAGGACGTCTTCTCCTACGTGACCGACCCCTCGCACCTCCCCGAGTGGCAGGAGAGCGCCGTGTCCGTGCGCCCCGTGGGGGATGCCCCGCTCGGCGTGGGCTCGCGCGTCGTGGTGACCCGTCGCATCGGTCGCCGGGAAATGGCGATGACCATGGAGGTCACCGAGATGGATCAGCCGAGGAGCTGGCGTGCCGACGGCGTCGACGGCCCCGTCCGCGCCCACCTCCGGGGCACGATCGAGCCGCTCGCCGATGGTGAACGGTCGCGCCTGACCATGTCCCTCGACTTCGAGTCGCACGGAATGGGCAAGCTGCTGGTCCCGCTCGTCATCCGGCCGCATGTGCGCAAGGAGATGCCGGAGGACGAGCTGACGCTGAAGAGGCTGCTCGAAGGGGGCGCGTGAAGCCGACGGGCTCAGGCTGAAGCCGACGAGCTCAGGCCTGCCGAGCAGGTGCGGCGGCCTGCGTCGCCCCTGAACGCGCCTGCCGTACGAGCCGCATGTACCGGTCCCAGTCCCAGTGCGGACCGGGATCGGTGTGGTCCGTGCCCGGCACCTCCACGTGCCCGATGATGTGCTCGCGGTCGACCGGGATGTCGTACCGCGCGCATATGCGGGCCGTGAGCCGCGCCGACGCCTCGTACATCTCGTCCGTGAAGGAGGACGCCCGCTCCACGAAGCCGGCGTGCTCGATGCCGACGCTCCGTTCGTTGTACTCGCGGTTCCCGGCGTGGTACGCCACGTCCAGCTCGCGGATCATCTGCGTGATGTGGCCGTCCTTGCGCACGATGTAGTGCGCGGCCGCGCCGTGCTCCGGGTCCTGGAAGGCCTTCACCGCGCTGTCGAAGCCGCCCTGGGTGACATGGACGATCACCATGTCTATCCCGTAGTCGTCGGGGCGGTCCGCCCGGCGCCAGTTCTCCTCCGACGCCGACACCCAGCGGGCTCCCGCGAAGTCGACCTCGCCCTCCTTGCGCGGCTTCTCCACGCCAGGAACGCGCCACCACAGATGCCCGAGCTCGTCGCGTGCGAGCACGGCGGTGCCCGCGGCCGCCACCGCCCCGCCGATGAGCAGGGCGCGCCGCCCGATCGGCCGGTCGCCGTCCCGGGAAGCCTTCCCTCCCGGAGACCTTCGTTTCCCCATGTGATCGTCAACGGATACTCGCGCGATCCGGTTCCCGCGGCCCCGTACCCTTGAAGAGCTATGACTGAGATCCCGCAGCGCCCCCGCCCCCTCCGTGTCCTCGCCGCCATGTCGGGAGGAGTGGACTCCGCCGTCGCCGCCGCCCGCGCCGCGGAAGCCGGACACGACGTGACGGGCGTTCACCTCGCGCTGTCCGCGAACCCGCAGTCGTTCCGCACCGGTGCGCGCGGCTGCTGCACCATCGAGGACTCGCGCGACGCCCGGCGGGCCGCGGACGTCATCGGCATCCCCTTCTACGTCTGGGACCTCGCCGAGCGCTTCCGCGAGGACGTCGTCGAGGACTTCGTCGCCGAGTACGAGGCAGGCCGCACCCCGAACCCGTGCCTGCGCTGCAACGAGAAGATCAAGTTCGCCGCGCTCCTGGACAAGGCCCTGGCCCTCGGCTTCGACGCGGTCTGCACGGGCCACTACGCGCAGGTGATCGTCAAGGACGACGGCACGCGCGAGCTGCACCGCGCCTCCGACATGGCCAAGGACCAGTCGTACGTCCTCGGGGTGCTCGACGACAAGCAGCTCGCCCACGCGATGTTCCCCCTCGGCGACACGGTCACGACCAAGGACGAGATCCGCGCGGAGGCCGAGCGCCGTGGCCTCGCGGTCGCCAAGAAGCCCGACTCCCACGACATCTGCTTCATCGCCGACGGCGACACCCAGGGCTTCCTCGCCTCCCGGCTCGGCAGGGCCGAGGGCGACATCGTCGACGAGTCCGGCAGCAAGGTCGGCACCCACGAGGGCGCGTACGGCTTCACGATCGGCCAGCGCAAGGGCCTGCGCATCGGCACCCCGGCCCCCGACGGCAAGCCGCGCTACGTACTGGACATCTCTCCGGTGGACAACACGGTGACAGTGGGCCCGGCCGCCGCACTCGACGTCTCCGCCCTGACCGCCGTCAAGCCCCGCTGGTGCGGCGTCGCCCCCTCCGGCCCCGGCACCTACACCGCCCAGCTCCGCGCCCACGGCGGCGAGACCGAGGTCACGGCGGAACTGGTCGAGGGGACCCTGGAGGTGTCCTTCGCCGCCCCGGTCCGCGGCGTGGCCCCCGGCCAGGCGATCGTCCTGTACGACGGCACGCGCGTGGTGGGCTCGGCGACGATCGCGACGACGACGAGGGCGACGACGGCGGTGGCCTGACGGCCGCGCCCAACGGTGGTGACGTGCGCGGTCACACCACTTCCACTTCGTAGAAGCACAGGTGCCCCTTGATCTCCGCGACCTCCGGCTTCGGGTCGGGATACGCCCACACGAGGTCGGGGGCGTCCGGGAGGGACCAGTACGACGCCGTGCCCTTGAACGGGCAGTACGTGTGGGTCCCGGACGCGGTGAGCAGCTCCGTGCGCACATCCCCTTCGGGGATGTAGTACCGCGCGGGACAACCCGTCTCGCGCAGCACCAGGGCCCGGCCGCTCTCCGCGAGGACCTGCCCGTCGCGTACCACGCGTACCTGCTCGGCGCTCTGCTCGATGGTGATGCTGTGCCCCTCGGTCACGATCGACCCCTCCTTGGATGGCTCGCTCGGGTGGCTCGCCTCTTCGGGTACAGCGCACGCTGCCGCTGGGTTCTTCCCTCGCGTGCCCGTAGCGTGAGCGCATGAACATCTGCGTCTTCCTCTCCGCCGCCGACCTCGACGACCGCTACACACGCCCCGCGCGGGAGTTCGCCAAGCTCCTCGGCAAGGGCGGGCACACGCTGGTGTGGGGCGGCTCGGACGTCGGACTCATGAAGGTGGTCGCGGACGGGGTGCAGGAGGCCGGCGGGCGCCTTCTCGGCGTCTCCGTCGAGTTCCTCTCGTCCCGGGCGCGGCCAGGCGCGGACGAGATGGTCGTCGCGCGCGACCTCGCCGAGCGCAAGCGGCTGCTCCTGGAGAAGGCCGACGCCGTGGTCATCATGGTCGGCGGGACCGGCACGCTGGACGAGGCGACCGAGATCATGGAGCTCAAGAAGCACGGCCACACTGACAAGCCGGTCGTGCTGCTCAACACGGCCGGCTTCTACGACGGCCTCAAGGAGCAGTTCCGGCGCATGGAGGACGAGGGCTTCCTGCCCCGCCCCCTCACGGACCTCGTCTTCTTCGCGGAGGAGCCGGTGGGGGCGCTGGCGTACCTGGAGGAGTCGCTGGGGACGAAGTAACACCCGGGGGGAGGTGGTGCGAGCATGTCGGGCATGGCTACTCATGTGATCACCGGAGCCGGCTCCGGCATCGGCGCGGCCGTCGCCCGTCGTCTGCACGCGCGCGGGGACGACCTCGTGCTGCACGCGCGCGACGCCGGCCGCGCCAAGGAGCTGGCGGCGGACTTCCCCGGTGCGAGGACCCTGGTGGGCGACCTGGCGGACCCGGACAGGCTGAGCTGGGCCTTCTCCCACCAGTCACTGCCGGACCGGGTGGACTCCCTGCTGCACATCGCGGGCGTGGTCGACCTGGGCCCGGTCGGCGACCTGACCCCGAAGTCCTGGCGCCACCAGCTGAACGTCAACCTCATCTCCCCGGCCGAGCTGACGCGCCACTTCCTGCCCCAACTGCGCACCGCGCGCGGCCACGTGGTGTTCGTGAACTCCGGTGCCGGCCTGAGCGCCCACGCGGACTGGTCCGCGTACGCGGCGTCCAAGCACGGCCTGAAGGCCCTGGCGGACTCGCTCCGCCACGAGGAGCACGCGAACGGTGTCCGCGTCACCACGGTCTACCCCGGCCGCACGGCCAGCCCCATGCAGGCCAAGGTCCACCGGCAGGAGGGCAAGGAGTACGACCCGTCCCGCTGGATCGACCCGGAGTCGGTGGCGACGACGATCCTGATGACTCTGGACCTGCCGAGGGACGCGGAGATCAACGACGTGACGGTACGTCCGGGGCGCTGAGGGGTTGACTCCCCAGGGGCTGCGCCCCGCAAGGGGCGCGGGGACCTGCGCGGTTTTTCAGGGGCGCGGGGAACTGCGCGACCAGCACCCCCCGACCCGCACCAACCCACCCACCCCCACCGCACGCGGGGCACGCGGGGCACGGGGGCGCAGCCCCAGGGATGGGACGGGTAGGGGCGGCGGGGGCGAGGAAAGTCCGGCCCGCACCCGCGCACCACCCGCACCCACACACCCGCCCCCACGACATCCGTAGGCTTCCCCACGTGAACGAGAACCCCACCCTCGGCCCCGCGACCGGCATCGGCTCCATGCCGGGCACCGACGCCCGCGAGGCCGCCAAGACCGTCACCGGGACCTTCGAGGGCCCGGAGACGGGCATGCCGCACCTGCCCGAACTCCCCGCCCGCGGCCCCGGCGCCGACATGATCGGACGAACCGCCGGCATGCTCGTCGAGCTGTACGCCCGCGTGGAACCGAGCGGTTGGCGCATCGGCGACCGACCGGGCCGCGACACCAGGCGGGCGAGGGCCTGGCTGAGAGAGGACCTCGACGCGCTGGAGGAGTTCACGCAGGAGTACGAGGGCCCGCTGAAGATCCAGGCCGTCGGACCCTGGACGCTCGCCGCCGCACTGGAGCTGAAGAACGGCGAGGTGGCCCTCTCCGACCCCGGGGCCTGCCGCGACCTCGCCGGATCACTCGCCGAGGGCCTGCGCACCCACATCGAGGACGTACGACGACGCGTACCCGGCGCCGACGTCGTCCTCCAACTCGACGAGCCGTCCCTCGTCGCCGTCCTGCGCGGCCAGGTGAAGACCGCCAGCGGTTACCGGACCCACCGCGCCATGGACCGCCAGGTCGTCGAGGCGACCCTTCGGGACGTCATCGGCGCACACGGCCCCAGCGGCCCCGACAGCCCGGCCGGCCCCGTCGTCGTCCACTCCTGCGCCCCCGACGTCCCCTTCGCCCTGCTCCGCCGCGCCGGCGCGGCCGCGATCTCCTTCGACTTCGCCCTGCTCACCGAACGTGACGACGACGCGATCGGCGAGGCCGTGGAGGCCGGTACCAGGCTGCTGGCAGGTGTCGTGCCGGGCACGGACGGCCCATTGTCAGACCCTGCCGGTAGCGTCATGGGTGTCAGGACGTTGTGGCGCAGGCTGGGGCTGAATCCGGGGCTTCTCACGGACGCGGTCTCCCTCACGCCGTCGTGCGGACTCGCGGGCGCCTCCCCGGCGTACGCGCGCGCGGCGCTCGCCCACTGCGTCCGGGCGGCGAGATCCCTCGCGGACAACCCAGAGTAACGGGAGGACAACACGGTGGCCGGCGACAAGCAAGCGGAGACGACGGTGCCCGCGGAGGCACGCGACCAGCACGCGCAGCTCGCTGAGCAGATCGAGGAGCACCGCTTCCGGTACTACGTGAAGGACGCTCCGGTCATCAGCGACGCGGAGTTCGACAGGCTGCTGCGCTCCCTGGAGGCGCTGGAGGACGAGTATCCCGAGCTGCGCACCCCCGACTCCCCGACCCAGAAGGTCGCGGGGGCGTACGCGACGGAGTTCACGGCAGTCCAGCATCGCGAGCGCATGCTCTCGCTCGACAACGCCTTCGCCGACGAGGAGCTCGCCGCCTGGGCCGAGCGGATCGCCAAGGAGGTCGGCACCTCCGAGTACCACTTCCTGTGCGAGCTCAAGGTCGACGGCCTCGCGGTCAACCTGACGTACGAGCACGGCCGCCTCACCCGCGCGGCGACCCGCGGGGACGGCCGTACCGGGGAGGACATCACGCCCAACGTCCGGACCATCGCGGAGATTCCGGACCGGCTCCAGGGTGATCGCGTCCCCGACCTCGTGGAGATCCGCGGCGAGGTCTACTTCCCGATGGAGAAGTTCGAGGAGCTCAACGCCCGCCTGGTGGAGGCCGGTGACAAGCCCTTCGCCAACCCCCGCAACGCGGCGGCGGGTTCCCTGCGCCAGAAGGACCCGCGCGTCACCGCCACCCGCCCGCTCCACATGGTGGTCCACGGAATCGGCGCCCTGGAGGGCTTCGACGGCCTCACCCGCCTCTCCCAGGCGTACGACCTGCTGAAGACCTGGGGTCTGCCCACCTCCCGGCACAACAAGGTGGTGGAAGACCTCGACGGCGTACGCGAGTTCATCGCGTACTTCGGGGAGAACCGCCACTCCGTGGAGCACGAGATCGACGGCGTCGTCGTGAAGCTCGACGAGATCCGCCTCCAGGGCCGCCTCGGCTCCACGGCCCGCGCCCCGCGCTGGGCCATCGCGTACAAGTACGCACCGGAGGAGGTCAACACCAAGCTGATCAACATCCGTGTGGGCGTGGGCCGTACGGGCAGGGTGACGCCGTACGCGCAGGTCGAGCCGGTCACGGTGGCGGGCTCGGAGGTCGAGTTCGCCACGCTGCACAACCAGGACGTGGTCAAGCTCAAGGGCGTCCTCATCGGCGACACGGTGGTGCTGCGCAAGGCCGGTGACGTCATCCCCGAGATCCTCGGGCCCGTCGTCGACCTGCGGGACGGCAGCGAGCGGGAGTTCGTGATGCCGGCCGAGTGCCCCGAGTGCGGGACGGTGCTGCGGCCCATGAAGGAGGGCGACGTCGACCTGCGCTGCCCGAACGCCCGGACCTGCCCGGCCCAGTTGCGCGAGCGGCTGTTCTACCTCGCGGGCCGCAAGGCGCTGGACATCGAGCACTTCGGATACGTCGCCGCCGCGGCCCTCACCGCGCCGCTGGAGCCGTCCGACCCGCCGCTGGTGGACGAGGGCGACCTGTTCGACCTCACCGTCGAGCAGTTGCTGCCCATCAAGGCGTACGTCCTCGACCAGGACAGCGGCCTGCCCAAGCGCGACCCGAAGACGGGCGAGGAGAAGATCGCCACGGTCTTCGCCAACCAGCAGGGCGAGCCGAGGAAGAACGCGGTGGCGATGCTGGAGAACATCGCGGCGGCCAAGGAGCGCCCGCTCGCCCGGTTCCTCACCGGACTGTCGATCCGTCACGTCGGACCGGTCGCGGCCGAGGCCCTGGCCCGGGCCTTCCGGTCGATCGACCGCATCGACGAGGCCACCGAGGACGAGCTCAAGAACACCGACGGCGTGGGGGAGATCGTCGCGCACTCCGTCAAGGAGTGGTTCGCGGAGGACTGGCACCGCGAGATCCTCCGCAAGTGGAAGGCCGCCGGCGTGCGCATGGAGGACGAGCGCTCCGGCGAGGACGAGGGCCCGCGCCCGCTCGAAGGGCTCACCGTCGTCGTCACCGGCACGCTGGAGCACCACACGCGCGACGGCGCGAAGGAGGCCCTGCAGAGCAGGGGAGCGAAAGTGACGGGTTCGGTTTCGAAGAAGACCTCGTTCGTCGTGGTGGGTGACAACCCCGGGTCGAAGTACGACAAGGCGATGCAGCTCAAAGTGCCGGTCCTGAACGAGGAGGGCTTCGCCGTTCTGCTCGGACAAGGGCCGGAAGCAGCCGCTGAAGTCGCGCTTCCGACCGAGGAGTAGCGGTTGAAGGCCACCCGTTCGGCGCATACCAGATGCATACGGGTGGCCGGGTCGCATTCGGGCAACCGTCGACGACCGCTGCCCGTGGAAGCCTTCTGCGGCCTACTGTTGAGGTGTGCGCCTGCCGTGCCCGGACGCGTGGTGGGTTTTCAGACGCGGTGCCGTTGAAGGGTGTCGGGAGCATCGGGCCGCGCTGTGTGGGCACCGCCGGCTGTGAGAGGGACGGGAATGGAACCGACCGAGAGCGCCGCCCCGGACTCCCGGCTGCGTCTGCGCCGGGAGTCCGGGGCATGGCCCGGGGCATGGCTGAGCAGTCGGCGAGCGGGCGCAGGGCGATCGTCGGAGCGCGTGAACGGCGCTCGCGTGCGCGGCGATGACGCTGCCGCACGCGGCGCTGTGGTGCACGTACCCGGCGCGCACGGCTCCGCGCACTCCGGTGCCGGGCGCGGCGCGGGACTCCCTGACCACGACTCCGAGCGGCACCTGTCCTGGCCCGCCGTCCCCGCAGCGATCGTCGGGGTGGCCGGAGCGGTGCTCGGCGCCGGCTTCTACCGCGCGTTCACCGGGCATCACGCGCTCTTCCCGTCGGGTACGGCCGGCTGGTCCCTGGCCGTGCTGTCCGGCGTCATCGTCGGCCACCTGGTCGCGATGGGGCGCGCCCGCTGGTGGGGCGGCACCGGATCGGGCGCCGCGCTCACCCTCGCCGTCCTGCTGCTCTACGGCTGGGTGCCCGCCGGGATGGTCAGCCTCACCGTCGTCGTCCTCGTCGGCGCCGCGCGCCGCGGCCGCTGGCGGCAGGGCGTGCTGCACGGTGCCGTCGACATACTGGGCATCGGTGCCGGCGCGCTCGTGCTCGCCGCGTTCGGGCGCGTGCCCTCCGTCGAGTCGCCGTGGGATCCCGAGAGCTGGAACGTCTACGCGGCACCCCAGGTGGTGCTCGTCGCCACGGCGTACCTCGCGGTCACCCGCGGCCTGCTCTGGTACCTCCACGCGCCCCGGGGCGGCGGCGTGCCCACGATCGCCCGGACGGCCCTGGTCAGGCAGGGGCTGGTCGCGGTCGCGCTGCTCGGCATCGCGCCGCTCGTCTGTGTGGTCGCGGTCGCCCAGCCCCTGCTGCTGCCCCTGTTCGCCATCCCCCTCATCGCGCTCGACTCCACGCTGTGGATCGCCCGCGCCCGGGCGGAGGAACAGCTGCGCGATCCGCTCACCGGCCTGCCCAACCGCCAGTGGCTGCTGGAGCGGACCTGGACGGCGCTCGACGACGCGGAGCGCATCGGTGCGCGGGCGGCCCTGATGCTGATCGACATGGACCGCTTCCGGTCGGTGAACGACACGCTCGGGCACCTGGCCGGTGACCGGTTGCTGCTGCAGATCGCCGACCGGCTGAAGCTGGCGCTGCCGCGCGGAGCGGAGGCCGCGCGACTCGGCGGTGACGAGTTCGCCGTTTTACTGCCCGTCGCCGACTCCACGACGTCCGCGTCGCGCGTCGCCCGCAACCTCGTCGCCGCGCTCGGCTCGCCCCTCGACCTCGACGGGCTCACCCTCGTGCTGGAGGCAAGCGCCGGTGTCGCCGTCTTCCCCGACCACGCCCTCGACGCGGAGGGGCTGCTGCGGCGGGCGGACGTGGCGATGTACCAGGCGAAGCGGGACCGTACGGGGGTGGAGGTGTACGAGTCCAAGCGCGACTCCAACACCCCCGACCGCCTCGGTCTGTTGGGCGACCTGCGGCGCGCCCTCGACGCGCACGAGGTCGAGTTGCACTACCAGCCGAAGGTCCGCTTCGACGGGCAGGTCGCCGGGCTGGAGGCGCTGGTCCGGTGGGTGCACCCCGAGCGGGGCAAGGTTCCGCCGGACGAGTTCATAGCGATCGCCGAGTCGTCCGGGCTGATGCCGCACCTGACCGAGTACGTGCTGGAGACGGCGCTGGCGCAGGTCGCGCGATGGCGTGCGCAGGGGCTCCACGTGCCCGTCGCGGTGAACGTGTCGCCGCGGGACGTCCACACGCCCGGGTTCGCGGGCGCGGTCGCGGCGCGGCTCGCGCGGCACGGGGTCCCGGCGGGGGCCCTGCAGTTGGAGATAACGGAACACGTGCTCCTTGAGGACCCGCAGCGGGCCGCGGACACCCTGGCCGGGCTGACCGGGCACGGCGTGAAGATGTCGCTGGACGACTTCGGTACGGGGTACTCGTCGCTGGTGCACCTGCGCCGGCTGCCGGTCAGCGAGCTGAAGATCGACCGTTCGTTCGTGGCACGGCTGGCGGTGGACAACGAGGACGCGGAGATCGTGCGGTGCACGGTCGATCTCGCGCACTCGCTGGGGCTGTTGGTGGTCGCGGAGGGCGTCGAGGACGACGAGACGTGGGAGCGGTTGCGCGATCTCCGGTGCGATGCGGTGCAGGGGTGGCTGGTGGCCGCGGCGATGCCACCGGAGGAGACGACGGCGTGGTTGCGGGCGCGGGGTTCGCGGGGCTGGCAGCGGCCCGCGGCGGCCCTGCCGGCGGCTTCGGCGGACGAGTAGGGCGGCCGCCCAGGGGGTTTGATCGCCCCCGCCGCCCCTGCCCGTCCCTCCCCCACTCTCGGCTCCGCTCGAGCGGGGGGACCCCCATCGGGGCTCCGCCCCGGACCCCGCTCCTCAAACTCCCCCAGCTACCGCTGGGAGGTGCCCCCAAGGGGCTGAAAAATCCGGGGCGGAGCCCCCAGGGATGGGACGGGTAGGGGCGGCGGGGGCGAAACAAGACGTGCCCCGCACAAACCCGTGCGCGCCCACCGCCGCCCGCCCCATAGGATTGAGCCCAAACCACACACACTCACCCCCAGAGGATCGCTGCATGCCTGGCATCACGCGCGAGGAGGTCGCCCACCTCGCCCGGCTGGCGCGTCTGGAGCTGAAGCCCGAAGAGCTCGACCACTTCGCAGGCCAGCTGGACGACATCATCGGCGCGGTCGCCCGCGTCAGCGAGGTCGCCGACCAAGACGTACCGCCGACCTCGCACCCGCTGCCGCTGACGAACGTCATGCGCGCGGACGAGGTCCGTTCGTCGCTCACCCCCGAGCAGGCGCTCTCCGGCGCCCCGGCCCAGGAGCAGCAGCGTTTCAAGGTGCCGCAGATCCTGGGGGAGGACTGATCTCATGACGGACAGCAACATCATCAAGCTCACGGCCGCCGAGACCGCCGCGAAGATCGCCTCCGGCGAGCTCACCGCGGTTCAGGTCACCGAGGCCCACCTCGCCCGCATCGAGGCCGTCGACGAGAAGGTGCACGCCTTCCTGCACGTGGACCGCGAGGGCGCCCTGGCCCAGGCCCGCGCCGTCGACGAGAAGCGGGAGCGCGGCGAGAAGCTCGGCCCGCTCGCGGGTGTGCCGCTCGCCCTCAAGGACATCTTCACCACGGTCGGGATTCCGACGACCGTGGGGTCCAAGATCCTCGAGGGCTGGATCCCGCCGTACGACGCCACTCTCACCCGGAGGCTGAAGGACGCCGACGTCGTCATCCTCGGCAAGACCAACATGGACGAGTTCGCCATGGGGTCCTCCACCGAGAACAGCGCGTTCGGACCGACGGGCAACCCCTGGGACCTCACCCGGATTCCGGGTGGCTCCGGTGGCGGGTCCTCCGCCGCCCTCGCCTCCTTCCAGGCGCCCCTCGCCATCGGCACCGACACCGGCGGCTCCATCCGCCAGCCCGCCTCCGTCACCGGCACCGTCGGCGTGAAGCCGACGTACGGCGGGGTCTCCCGCTACGGCATGGTGGCGTTCTCCAGTTCTCTGGACCAGGGCGGGCCCTGTGCCCGGACCGTCCTCGACGCCGCGCTGCTGCACGAGGTCATCGCCGGGCACGACCCGCTCGACTCGACCTCCATCGACGCCCCGGTCCCGCCGGTCGTCGAGGCCGCGCGCAACGGCAGCGTCGCCGGGATGCGCGTCGGTGTCGTCAAGCAGTTCCGCGGCGAGGGCTACCAGGCGGGTGTCATCCAGCGGTTCGACGAGTCCGTCGCCCTCCTCAAGGAGCTGGGCGCCGAGATCGTCGAGCTGGACTGCCCGTCCTTCGACCTGGCGCTCTCCGCGTACTACCTGATCGCGCCCAGCGAGTGCTCCAGCAACCTCGCCCGGTTCGACGGCCTGCGCTACGGCCTGCGCACCGGCGACGACGGCACGCACTCCGCGGAGGAGGTCACCTCCCTCACCCGCGCCGAGGGCTTCGGGCCCGAGGTCAAGCGCCGCATCATGCTCGGTACGTACGCGCTGTCGAGCGGCTACTACGACGCGTACTACGGCTCCGCCCAGAAGGTCCGCACGCTCATCACCCGCGACTTCGAGAAGTCGTTCGAGCAGGTCGACGTGATCGTGTCGCCGACCACGCCCACCACCGCCTTCCCCATCGGCGAGCGCGCCGACGACCCGATGGCGATGTACCTCGCGGACCTGTGCACCATCCCGACCAACCTGGCCGGCAACGCCGCCATGTCCCTGCCCTGCGGTCTCGCGCCGGAGGACGGGCTGCCGGTCGGCCTGCAGATCATCGCCCCGGCGCTGAAGGACGACCGTCTGTACAAGGTCGGCGCGGCCGTCGAGGCCGCGTACGTGGAAAAGTGGGGGCACCCGCTTCTCGAGGAGGCTCCGTCGCTGTGACCAAGGCACTGACCAAGGCCAAGGACTTCCAGAAGTCCAAGACCGGTACGTACGTGTCCATCGCCACCACCGCCTTCGGCGCGTTCGGTGTCGCCAAACGGATCAAGAAGGCGAAGGCCGAGCAGGACACGCTGCGGCTGCTCGACGCGACGGTCGCCGCCGTCGGCATCGTCACCGGCCTCGCCATCCTGTACCGCGAGCTGAAGCGGCTGGGCGACGACGACGTCCTGCTGGGCTGAGAGGGAAGTTTCACCGTGACCACCACGACCGACCTGGTGTCGTACGAGGACGCGCTGGCGTCGTACGACCCCGTCATGGGCCTCGAGGTCCATGTCGAACTCGGCACCAAGACCAAGATGTTCTGCGGCTGTTCGACCGAACTCGGTCAGGACGCCAACGCGCAGACCTGTCCCATCTGCCTCGGCCTGCCCGGCGCGCTCCCGGTCGTCAACGCGATCGGCGTCGAGTCGGCGATCAAGATCGGTCTCGCGCTGAACTGCGAGATCGCCGAGTGGTGCCGCTTCGCCCGGAAGAACTACTTCTATCCGGACATGCCGAAGAACTTCCAGACCTCCCAGTACGACGAGCCGATCGCCTTCAACGGCTACCTCGACGTGCAGCTGGAGGACGGCACGACCTTCCGTGTGGAGATCGAGCGCGCCCACATGGAGGAGGACACCGGGAAGTCCACGCATGTGGGCGGTGCCACCGGGCGCATCCACGGCGCGTCGCACTCGCTGCTCGACTACAACCGCGCCGGTATCCCGCTCATCGAGATCGTCACCAAGCCGATCGTCGGTGCCGGGGAGCGTGCCCCCGAGGTCGCGCGGGCGTACGTCGCCGAGCTGCGCGAGCTCATCAAGGCGCTCGGCGTCTCCGAGGCCCGTATGGAGATGGGCCAGATGCGTTGTGACGTGAACCTGTCGCTCATGCCGAAGGACGCCGACAAGTTCGGCACACGGAGCGAGACGAAGAACGTCAACTCGCTGCGGTCCGTCGAGCGTGCCGCGCGGTTCGAGATCCAGCGTCACGCGGCCGTGCTGGGCGGCGGCGGCACGATCATCCAGGAGACCCGCCACTTCCACGAGGACACGGGGTCCACCACCTCGGGCCGCGTGAAGGAGGAGGCCGAGGACTACCGGTACTTCCCGGAGCCCGACCTGGTGCCCGTCGCCCCGTCCCGCGAGTGGGTCGAGGAGCTCCGGGCCGGTCTGCCCGAGCTGCCGCTCGCCCGCCGCAACCGGCTGCGCGAGGAGTGGGGCGTCTCCGCGGTCGAGATGCAGGCGATCCTGAACGCCGGCGCCATCGACCCGATCGTCGCCACCATCGAGGCGGGCGCCGACGCGGCCTCCGCCCGCAAGTGGTGGATGGGTGAGCTGGCGCGTGCGGCCAACGAGGCCGTTGTGTCCCTGGAGGCACTGCCCATCACGCCCGAGCAGGTCGCCCGGGTCACCGCGCTGGTAGCCGAGGGCTCCCTCAACGACAAGCTGGCCCGCCAGGCCATCGAGGGTGTCCTCAAGGGCGAGGGCACCCCGGACGAGGTCGTCGACAAGCGCGGCCTGAAGGTCGTCTCCGACGAGGGTGCCCTGACCACCGCCGTCGAGGAGGCCATCGCCGGCAACCCGGCCATCGCGGACAAGATCCGCGGCGGCAAGGTCGCCGCGGCCGGTGCCCTCGTGGGCGCCGTCATGAAGGCCACCCGCGGCCAGGCCGACGCGGCCCGCGTCAAGGAGCTCATCCTGGAGAAGCTGGGGGTCAGCGAGGGCTGATCCGCCGTATCGCTTGTCCCTGGGGCGGTGCATCGACTGAGATGCACCGCCCCAGGTGTGTCCGGGGACACAGGTGAACGCAGGGGAACACAGGGGAACACAGGGGAGGCGACAGAGTCGGCGTTACTGTCCTGTCATCTGGCTCGCAAGTGCTGTGACAAAAGGCACGAAACGGACAAAGGAGCAGCTTCGCCTGTCACAGTGGTGGGCATTGCTCAGGCGTTCTTTGCGGGCTCTTCGGTTCACAGCAACTGCTCCCGGTCAAAGATCCCCCCATCCACCCCAGGGAGCAGGTTCGTGGCAGCCCTAGCGCGCTGGTGTGTCCGGCACCGCCTCGTCGCCGTCCTTCTGTGGCTTCTCACCTTCGCGGGCGTCACCGCCGGCGCGGCCGTCGCGGGATCGGCGTACTCGAACGACTATGCGACCCCGGGGACCGAATCCAGCCAGGCCACCCAGCTCCTCAACGAGGGCTTCCCACGCATGAGCGGTGACAGTGACACCGTCGTGTGGCACACCGCCCAGGGCACCGTGAAGGCCGCCGACGTCGAGCAGACCATGACCCGCACCCTGGACAGGATCGAGGACCTGCCCGGGGTGGCGTCCGTGACCAACCCGTACGGGGGCGCGGGCGCCGGACAGATCAGCGGTGACGGACACACCGCGTACGCCACGGTCACCTTCGACCACCGGACCCAGGACATCGACAAGGCCGAGGCCCAGAGGGTCGTCGACACCGCCAAGGCCGCCGAGACCGACGGACTCCAGGTCGAACTGGGCGGCCGGGCGATCGGGCTCACCGAGTCGTCGGGCGGACACACGGCCGAGGTGGTCGGCGTGGTCGTCGCCGCCGTCGTGCTGTTCCTCGCCTTCGGCTCGCTCGCCGCGTCCCTGCTGCCCATCGCGACCGCACTGGTCAGCGTCGGCACCGCGTACGCCGGGACCGAGCTCCTCGGGCACGCCATGACCGTCGCCGACTTCGCGCCCATGCTCGGCATGCTGATCGGGCTGGGCGTCGGGATCGACTACGCGCTGTTCATCGTGACCAGACACCGCAGAGGACTCAAACGCGGGCTGTCCGTGGCCGAGTCCGCGACCAGCGCCGTCGCGACCACCGGGCGGGCCGTCGTCTTCGCGGGCGCCACCGTGTGCATCGCCCTCCTCGGCATGCTCATCCTGCGGCTCGGCTTCCTGAACGGCGTCGCCATCGCCGCGTCGCTCACCGTGGTCCTCACCGTCGCCGCCTCCGTGACGCTTCTGCCCGCCCTGCTGTCCCTCATCGGTATGCGCGCCCTGAGCCGCCGTGAACGCCGCCGCCTTCACGAGCACGGCCCCGAACCGGAGCTGCCCACCGGGCTCGCCGCCCGCTGGTCCGCGTTCGTGGAACGGCACCCCAAGAAGCTCGGCGCCGTCGCGCTCGCCGTCATGGCCCTGCTCGCCCTGCCCACGCTCGGGCTGCACCTGGGCACCTCCGACCAGGGCAACGACCCGAGGACGGCGACCACCCGCCAGGCGTACGACCTCCTCGCGGACGGCTTCGGACCCGGCGTGAACGGGCCCCTCACCCTCGTCACCAAGGTCGACGGCGCCCAGGACAAACTCGCCCTCGACAACCTCGACACCACCCTCCGGAGCACCGAGGGCGTGGCGTCGGTGAGCCCGGCGACGTTCAACACGGCCGGTGACACCGCGTACCTCAGCGTCGTACCGACGTCCTCCCCGCAGTCCACGCAGACCAGCGACCTCGTCGACCACCTGCGCGACGACGTCCTGCCACGCGCCGAGACGGGCACCTCGCTCGACGTGCACGTCGGCGGTGTCACCGCCGGCTACGACGACTTCGCGGACGTCATCGTCGGCAAGCTGCCGCTGTTCGTGGGCGTCGTGATCGGGCTCGGCTGCCTGCTGCTCCTGCTCGCGTTCCGGTCCGTCGGCATCCCGCTGAAGGCCGCCGCGATGAACGTGGCCGCCGTCGCCTCCGCCTTCGGGGTCGTGGTCACGGTCTTCCAGTGGGGCTGGGGGAGTGAACTGCTGGGCCTCGGCAGCGCCGGGCCGATCGAGCCCTTCCTCCCCGTGATCATGGTCTCGGTCCTCTTCGGGCTGTCCATGGACTACCAGGTCTTCCTGGTCAGCCGGATGTACGAGGAGTGGCTGGAGACCGGCGACAACCGGCGCGCCGTCCGCGTCGGCCTCGCCGAGACCAGCCGCGTGATCAACTCCGCCGCCGTCATCATGATCTCGGTGTTCCTGGCGTTCGTGCTCAGCGGGGACCGTGTCATCGCGATGTTCGGCATCGCCCTGGCCTCCGCCGTCGCCCTCGACGCCTTCGTGCTCCGTACGCTCCTCGTACCCGCCCTCATGCACATGCTCGGCGGCGCCAACTGGTGGCTGCCCCGCTGGCTCGACCGCCGGATGCCGCGCATCAGCATCGAGCCGCCCGAATGCCGCCCCACCGCGGTCGCGGCGGCCGCCGAAAAGATCGGCACGGAGGAACTCTCCCGTGCGACCATCCCCGGGCAGCGAGCGGACGGTGACGACCCGGTCACCGACGACTCGCCGGCCGACGAACTGGTCGTACTGGTGAAGGAGCGGCAACAGGATGTACGCGATATCCCTGGGTGACGACGGCGCCGAGCTGCGGCCCCTGGACCCCTGGCACGCCCAGGAGTTCCTCGCCCACCTCGACCGGGGGCGCGAGTTCATCGGGCAGCACATCCCCTTCGGCGCCAAGGCCACCGACGTGGACTCCGCGCGGGAACTCCTCCAGTCGTACGCCGACAAACGCGCCGCCGACACCGGCAGCCTGCACGGGCTGTGGCTGGAGGGGAAGCTGGTCGGCGGTGTGCTCTTCCGGATCTTCGACGCCGCGCACGGCAACTGCGAGGTCGGCTGCTGGCTCGAACCGGCGGCCACCGGACGGGGGTTGATCACCCGGGCCATGCGGGTCCTCATCGACTGGGCGGTTGACGAGCGCGGCATCCACCGTGTGGAGTGGGTCGCGTCGTCCGCCAACGAACCGAGCATCAACGTGGCGCGGCGGCTGGGCATGAGCCGCGACGGTGTCCTCCGGCAGAACTACCCCTACCGGGGCGTACGCCAGGACGCCGAGGTGTGGTCGGTCCTCGCGCCCGAGTGGCGGGAGGCACGCGCGCGTACGGAACGATGACTCCCACGCGCACGCGTACTGCCCGGAACGATCATTAAGAGACTTCTCAGACAGCGTCCGTACGGTGCGAGGCATGGGTTCAAAGACAGTTGACGAGGCCGGGATCGAGACCGGCACAGAAGCACAGCGCGACCAGGAGGCGGTGGACGTCACCAAGGAAGCCACGGAGGCCGCGGAGGCCAAGGAGGCCGCGAAGACCGGGGCCGCCGGGACAAAGGAAGGGACGTCCGCGAAGACGCCCGTCGACGAGACGGACGCCTCCGACGACGTGGCCGACGACGAACTCGAGGCCGAGGAACTCGAGCTCCTCGCCAGGAAGGGCGCCTCCGACACCTCCGCCGGGGTCGGTACGGGCGCCGCGGCCATCGTGTCCGTCGGGCTCGGGCTGGTCTCGCTGACCGGCAGCTGGCTCGGCACGATCGCGCAGGCCCGCGACTCGCTGTACGGCCAGCTGGAGGCCCAGCAGGGCGCGAGCGTCGCCGCGCAGATCAAGCAGGTGTACGCCGACTCCTGGAACATCAACGCCCTGGTCGGCGGCCTGTTCGCGCTGGTCGCCCTGATCGTGGGCGTCGCCGTGCTGGTCCGGCCCGCGTTCGGCGACCCCGACCGGGCGCCGCAGACGCCGTGGATCAAGTCGGTCGCCTGGGCGGGCATCTCGCTCGGCTTCCTCGGCCTGGTGCTCGCCGTCCTGAAGTTCTCCGACATCCTGCTCGCCATGCCGACGACGACGGGTTGAGCCCGCCGTACCAGGAGGCATGTCCTCACAGCTCTGAGGGGCCTTAGGTCCGCCGGCCGTGTCCTACGGCGTCGTACGGCGAACCTAAGGCCCCTCTCACGTGCAAGATGCGGAACTCTCCCGATGTGGCGCACCCCCCTTGGAGACGAAGGTAGGGGCATCGAGGCAAGCGAGCCCGATACCGCGAAACCGAAACCGTCACGAGGGGTACGAGATGTTCCACCACGAGCTCCAGCAGATCCGGTCCGCCGAGCTGATCCGCGAGGCCACCGAGTACCGGCTCGCCCGCGAGGCGCGCCGCGCCGCCCGCGAGGAGTCCCGCCGGCACGAAGCCGAGAGGAGGCCGGACAGCACCCGGCACCGCCCACGTAGGCACCGGTTCCCCCGCGCCGCGTGAGGCCGGGAGCGGGGGAGGACGGCCGCGCTGTGGGCGGCCGTCCGGGCCCTTCGGTGAGCGTGCGCCCACCGCGTACGGAGGCCGCCGCGCCCGCACGTCGGGGCGCGGCGGCGGTGCGTGAGGGTGCGACACCGGTGCGTGGGGGTGCGGGGCAGGCCCGGACCGGAGCCGTCGTGCCGATATTCGGTGCCGCGCTGTCAGACCCGCGTGCGATGCTCGACAGCGTGGAGATGAGGTCAGTCAGCCCGGTGTTCGTCGGCCGCACCGACGAACTGGAGGTGTTGCACGACGCGCTGTCCCGCGCCGCCGCGGGAGAACCGCAGTCGTTACTGCTCGGCGGCGAGGCCGGTGTCGGCAAGACGCGCCTGGTCGAGGAGTTCGCCGGCGCGGCCTGCCGCCAGGGCGCGGTCGTCGCGCTCGGCGGCTGCGTCGAGATCGGCGCCGACGGACTGCCCTTCGCGCCCTTCTCCACCGCCGTGCGCTCCCTGCGCCGACAGCTCCCCGACGACGTGGCCGCCGCTGCCGACGGGCAGGAGGCGGAGCTGGCCCGGCTCCTGCCCGAGCTGGGCGAGGCACCCCGCCGACCGGACGGCCGGCACGACGAGGAGGGCACCGCCCGCCTCTTCGAACTCACCGCCCGCCTCCTGGAGCACGTCGCCGCGGACCGCACGGTCGTCGTGGCCCTGGAGGACCTGCACTGGGCCGACGCCTCCACCCGCCACCTCCTCGCCTACCTCTTCCGCACGCTGCGCACCGGCCGCCTGGTCGTCGTCGCCACCTATCGCGCCGACGACATCCACCGCCGCCACCCGCTCCGCCCGCTGCTGGCCGAGCTGGACCGCCTGCGCACGGTCCGCCGCCTGGAACTGCGCCGCTTCAACCGCACCGAGGTCGCCCGCCAGCTCGCCGGGATCCTCGCCGCCGAACCCGACCCGGCCGAGGTCGACGAGATCTTCGAACGGTCCGACGGCAACGCGTTCTTCGTCGAGGAACTCGCCGTCGCCACCCAGGAGGGCTGCCGCACCGGCCTCTCCGACTCCCTGCGGGACCTGCTCCTCGTGCGCGTCGAGAAGCTGCCCGAGGACACCCAGCGCGTGGCCCGCGTCGTCGCGGAGGGCGGCTCCACCGTCGAGTACGGCCTGCTCGCCGCCGTCGCCCGGCTCCCCGAGGACGACCTCATCGAGGCGCTGCGGGTCGCCGTCGGCGCCAACATCCTGCTCGCCGTGCCCGACGGCGACGGCTACCGTTTCCGGCACTCCCTGGTCCGCGAGGCGGTCAGTGACGACCTGCTGCCCGGCGAGCGCTCCCGCCTCAACCGCCGGTACGCCGAGGCGCTGGAGGCCGACCCGACGCTCGTCCCGGCCGACGGCCGCGCCACCCGTCTGGCCAGCTACTGGTACCACGCCCACGACGCGGCGAAAGCCCTTCCCGCCGTCCTCCTCGCCTCCGTGGAGGCCCGCGGCCGTCACGCCCACTCCGAGCAACTGCGGCTCCTGGAGCGGGCGATGGAGCTGTGGGAGGCCGCCCCCGACGCCGTACGGGCCGGACTGCGTCCCGTGGACCACGTCGAGGTCTACCCTCCGTGCGGCTGCGCCCCGGAGACCACACCCCTGCGCTACCTCGACCTCCTGGCCGAGGCCGCCGTCGCGGGCCGGCTGTGCGGCGAGCGCGAGCGCGCGCTGAAGATCACCAAGCGGGCGCTGCGCCTCCTGGAGGAGGACGGCGACCCCCTGCGCGCGGCCTGGTTCTGGGTGCAGCGCTCCCTGCTGGTGCAGGGCCTCGCCCGGGGCGACGGGTGGAAGGAGCTCGGCACCGCGCAGGAGCTGGTGCGCGGACTGCCCCCGTCCGAGGTCCACGCCGAGGTACTGGAAAGGGCCGCGGGCTGGTCCATGCTCCACACTCCCGGACCCGAGGCACTCTCCGACGCCCAGCGCGCCGTCGAGTACGCACGCATGGTGGGCGCCGAGGACATCGAGCTGAACGCACGCCTGACCCTCGGCTTCCTGATGGTCGGCGCGGGGGACATCGACGCCGGACTCGCCGAGATGCACGCGGTCAGGGACCAGGCGGAGAAGCGCTCCCTGACGTCCGTCGTGGGCCGCAGCCATGTGAACCTGCCGGCCACCCTGGAAAGCCTCGGCCGCTCCAGAGAAGCCGTCGAGGTGGGGCGGCGAGGCCTCGAACTCACCCGCAGGATGGGCCTGTCGGAGTCGGAGACCTGGGTCTGGAGCAACCTCTCGGAGTCGCTCTTCCTCCTGGGCCGCTGGGACGAGGCCGCCGAGGCCGCGGCGAACGCGATCAGCGCGACACCGGGCGTGAAGTCACGTGCCAGCGGCTCCGCGCACCTGTCGACCATCGAGCTCGCCCGGGGCGACGTGGCCGCCGCCGCCCGCCACCTGGCCGTCGCCCTCGCCTCCGCCGGTACCCACGACCCTCAGCCCCAGAACAACATCCCGCTGGCCGAACTCACCGTCGCCGTCGCCGCCGCCGAAGGCAGGCTCCTCGACGCCCGCGTCGCACTGCGCCAAGCCCTGGACGCGGGCTTCCCGCCCGGCACGCAGAGCTTTGCCTGGCCCCTGTTGCTCGCCGCGGTCACGGCCGAGGCCGACGCCCGCGGGCTGCCGGTCGCCGACGAAGGGCGCGCCGAGGTCCTGGCGGGCGTCTTCGAAGCCGTCAGGAAGCTCACCACCAACGCGCCCGTCTGGCTCGCCCACGAGAAGTGGGTGCGGGCCGAACTCCGCCGCGCCGAGGGTGTGCTGGAGCCGGGTACCTGGTCCGAGGTCGTGACCGCCTTCGAGCCGCTGGAGCGGCCGTACGACCTCGCCCGCGTCCGGCACCGGCTCGCCGAGGCACTGCTGGTGAGCGGCGCCGACGAGGAGGCCCGGGACCGCGCGACGGAACTCCTGCGCCTGGCCGCCGCCGTGGCCGACCACCTGGGCGCCCGCCCGCTCGCCGACGCGGTCGCCCTGCTCGCCCAGCGCGCCCGGCTGACCCTGGCCCGCGCCCCCGAGCCGCACGCCCCGGCGTCCGGCGATCCCGCCGAGGCCCTGGGCCTCACCAGCCGCGAGCGCGACGTCCTGCGCCTGGTCGCCGTCGGCCGCAGCAACCGCCAGATCGCCGAGGAACTCTTCATCTCCCCCAAGACGGCCAGCGTCCACGTCTCCAACATCCTGGCCAAGCTGGGCGTCTCGGGCCGGGGCGAGGCGGCGGCGCTGGCGCATCGGCTGCGGCTGTTCCCGCCGGGGGCGGGGGAGCGGCTTCCGGTGGGAGGATCGCAGTGAGGGATGCAGTGAGGGACGCAGAGGCGAGGACCGGTGCGTCCGGTCCGGGGGAGGGCCCGTGTTCAACCCGTTCGAGGAACTGTTCGCGCCCGGGCGCAAGCACACCAACGAGGAACGCAACCGCCTGGAGATGACCCGCGAGGACGTCGGCGACAGCGACCCCGGGCGGGGGCCGATAGACCTGGACTCGGGCACGGCGGTCATACGCCCATCCGGCCGGCTCCACGACGAGCAGGAGCCCGACGAGGGGGAGCCGGAGCCCCGCGAGGGGGAGCCGGAGCCCCGCGAGGGGGAGCCGGAGCCCCGCGAGGGGGAGCCGGACGGGGACTGAGTCCCCCAGGAGACCCGGGTGCGACCCAGCGCCGGGCTCCCCGCGGGCTACTTCACCTCAAGCTCCAGGAGCTTGTCGTCCCCCTTCCCGGGGGAGCCCCGGCCGTCCGTCTCGCTCGTGGTCAGCCACAGCTTGTCGCCGCCCGCGGAGACGACCGTGCGCAGACGGCCGTACTCGCCCTTCAGGAAGGCCTGGGGGTCGGCGGAGGGCTGGGTGCCCTTCAGCGGGATGCGCCACAGCCGCTCACCGCGCAGGCCCGCCATCCAGACCGAGCCCTCCGCGTAGGCGATACCGCTGGGTGACGCGTCCGCCGTGCGCCACTCGGCCACCGGATCGACGAAGCCGGACTTACCCGCCTTGCCTTCCACGTCCGGCCAGCCGTAGTTGCCGCCGGGCTTGATCAGGTTCAGCTCGTCCCAGGTGTCCTGACCGAACTCCGACGCCCACAGGCGCTGCTTGCCGTCCCAGGCCAGGCCCTGCACATTGCGATGGCCGTACGAGTACACGAGCGAGTCGCCGAAGGGATTGCCCGGTGCGGGCTCGCCGTCCGGGGTCATGCGCAGGATCTTGCCGCCGAGGGACTTCTTGTCCTGGGCCAACTGACCCTCGTACCGCTCGCCCGTCGTCGCGTACAGCATCTTGTCGGGGCCGAAGGCCAGGCGGCCGCCGTTGTGGTTCGTACCCTTCGGGATGCCGCGCACGATCGTGTCGGGGGCGCCCAGTTGCTCGCCCGACGGCTTCTTGGGGTCGTACAGCATGCGCACGACGCGGTTGTCCGACTCAGAGGTGAAGTACGCGTAGATCATGTGGTCCGACGCGTAGTCCAGGGAGATCGCGATGCCGAGGAGGCCGCCCTCACCTGCGGGGGAGACCCCGGGGACCTGGCCGAGCTCCGTCTTCTTGCCGGTCTTCTCGTCGACGAGCGTGATCGTGCCCTCGTCCCGCGAGGACACCAGCAGTCCGCCCCCGGGGAGCGGGGCCAGGCCCCAGGGGCTGTTCAGACCCTCGGTGACCGTGCGCACCACCTTCACCGAGCCCTTCGGGGGTGGGGCGGTCTCGTCGCCGCCACCGTCCGGTGATGCCCCGGGCCGCGTACTGTTCGCCGCCGAGGTTCCGCCGGTGTCCGGCTCCTCGCCGTCGCCGGAGGAGCAACCGGCCGTCACCATGAGCACGGCCGCGGCCAACACGGCCGTCACAGCTCGACGTTGCACGATCAAGGTCCCTTCGACGCGGAGCCACTACCTTTCTTACGCCGCGAGTGCCCCACACGTTCCGGGTCCGGCGGATCCCGGGGCGTTATTTCCGGCGGGAGTGTTCTTTCCGGGGTGGTCGCGGACGAGTTTTTCGCCCCCGCCGCCCCTACCCGTCCCATCCTGTCCCTGGGGGGGGGGCCCCCCGCCCCCCCCGG
>NZ_JBEYXP010000052.1:0-92236 GCF_040704615.1 Streptomyces sp. NPDC046862
GGCTGCGCCCCCAGACCCCCGTGAGGTGAGGGGCGTCTGGGGTGGGTGGGTTGGGTGCGGGTGGGTGGGGGCTGGTCGCGCAGTTCCCCGCGCCCCTAAAAACCGTGCGGCTCCCGGCGGCCCTGAAAGCCGGCCCGGCCGGGAAAACTCAGCGCCGCCCCGCACCCTCCAGCGCCCCCCCGGCACCCTCCAGCGCCGCCCGACCTATCCAGCGCAGCCCCGCACCATCCAGCGCCCCCCGGCACCCTCCAGCGCCGCCCGATCTATCCAGCGCAGCCCCGCACCACTCAGCCCCTCCGGCGTTTGAGGAGCGGGGGTCCGGGGGCCGGCCCCCGGAACGGGGTCCGGGGCGGAGCCCCGTGCGGGGTCGGAGGGGCAGCGCCCCTGGAGATGGGACGGGTAGGGGCGGCGGGGGCGAGGAAACCCGGGGGTTACTCCATGCGGCGGAAGCTCAGGCTCTCCCCCAGCGCCCCCGCCCTCCACAGGTCGTTGCACGCCTCAGCCATAGCGTCCAGCCCCTCCACCACCTGCCCCCACACGATCCCGGGCACCCACCCCACGTCCCCGTTGAGGAGCAGGTTGTTGCGCTCGTAGAACAGGGCCAGGTCCACGACCGTCGTGCCGGGACGGACGTCGCGGTCGTAGCCGTACGCCTGGGTGCCCAGTTCGGTGCCCGAGAAGGCGAAGTAGCACAGATCCCCGGGGATCGGAGTCACCGTCGGATTCTCCAGCGGTGGCTCCGACGAGGCGAACGCCGGGAAGAGGGCGTAGATCTCGTTTCGTGCGTATTTGGCATGGTAGACGTCGTTGGCGAGTGGCAGCGCGTCCCAGACCGCGGCGCAGGTGATCGGCGCCCGATCGTCCAGGAGCTTCGCCGTGCAGTGCACTTGCCGTTTGACCAGCGAGACTTCGATGTAGCGGTCGGCCATGCACTCCATGGCAAGCCGTGCGCTGCTCGTCGTCAAGAGGGCCTCTCCCAGGGACGGGGCCGAAAGCGGACTGCATAATTCGCATGGTCTCGGGTAGCCGCGCGCCCATGGCTCCACGACGTGAAAACGACGCAAGCGGACGCGCGAGGGAACGCGCAAAGGAACGGGCGGGGATAAGAGGGACGAGCCGGAGGTCGCTGCTCGCCGGCGTCGCGGCGTTCGGCGCGCTGGGTGCCGCCGGATGCAGCCGGGTCCCGACCGCGGCAGCCGGTGTCGAGGGCGGCGAGCTGCTCGACCGGCTCCGGGCACAGGGCGTCGCCAAGCTCGGCATCGCGGGCGAGATCCCCTTCGGCTACATCGACACGGACGGTCAGCTGACGGGCGAGGCGCCCGAGTTGGCCAGGGTCATCTTCAAGCGGCTCGGCGTGGATCGCGTCCAGCCGGTGCCCACCGAGTTCGGCTCGCTCATACCCGGGCTCAACTCGCAGCAGTTCGACGTCGTGTCGGCCGGGATGTACATCAACCCGGAGCGCTGCGAGCAGGTGATCTTCTCCGATCCGGACTACCAGATGAAGGACTCCTTCATCGTGCGGAAGGGGAATCCCAAGGGGCTGCGCGACTACAAGGACATCGTCGAGAAGAAGGCGAAGTTCGCCACCGGGACGGGGTACGCCGAGATCGGGTACGCCGTGGAGGCGGGCTACAAGGAGAGCGACATCCTGATCGTGCCCGACCAGGTCGCCGGCCTGAACGCCGTCGAGGCGGGGCGGGTCGACGTGTTCGCGGGGACGGCGCTCACCGTCCGCGAGGTGGTCAAGAAGTCCCGCAAGACCGAGGCCACCGAGCCCTTCGCGCCGCTCGTCAAGGGAAAGCCGCATGTGGACGGCGGGGGGTTCGCCTTCCGGCCGACCGAGACGAAGCTGCGTGACGCCTTCAACGCGGAGCTGCGGAAGCTCAAGGAGAGCGGCGAGTTGTTCCGCATCCTCAAGCCCTTCGGCTTCACCAAGGAAGAGATGACCGACATGACCGCGAAGGAGCTCTGTCGCGGATGACATCGGGACTCTGGGAACTCGTACTCAAGGGCATCTGGGTCACGGTCCAACTGCTGGTCCTCAGCACTCTGGTGGCCACGGTCGTGTCCTTCGCCGTCGGTATCGCCCGTACCCACCGGCTGTGGATCGTCCGCTTCCTCGCGGGCCTCTACACCGAGGTGTTCCGCGGTACGTCGGCGCTGATCATGATCTTCTGGGTGTTCTTCGTGCTGCCGCTGGCCTTCGGCTGGCAGCTGGTGCCCCTGTGGGCGGGCACGCTGGCACTCGGACTGACCTACGGGGCGTACGGCACGGAGATCGTGCGCGGCGCCCTGAACTCGGTGGACCCGGCGCAGCGCGAGGGCGGCATCGCGCTGAGCTTCACGCCGTGGCAGCGCATGCGGCTGATCCTGTTGCCGCAGGCGGTGCCGGAGATGATCCCGCCGTTCTCGAACCTGCTGATCGAGCTGCTCAAGGGCACCGCGCTGGTGTCCGTCATGGGCATGGGCGATCTGGCGTTCAGCGCCAACCTGGTGCGGCTCGCCCTCCAGGAGAGCACGGAGATCTACACGTACGTCCTGCTGATCTACTTCGTCATCGCCTTCCTGCTCACGAGGTTGATGCGCGGACTGGAGCGCAAACTCAAGGCCGGGCTCGGCAAGCCGGTCGGGAACACGCCCCAGCAGGAGCTGCGGCGTCCTGAGACGACCGGCGTGGGCGCGGGAGGTGCTGTCGGATGACATGGGACTGGGGCGCTGTCGCCGACTTCATGCCACGCTTCTGGGACGGACTGCTGCTCACCCTGCAGATCCTCGCCCTGGGCTCGCTGATCTCGTTCGCGCTGGGCCTGGTGTGGGCGCTGCTGATGCGGACGCCGTCGCGCTGGGTGCGCTGGCCGGTCGGGGCGGTCACGGAGTTCATCCGCAACACCCCGCTGCTGGTGCAGCTGTTCTTCTTCTTCTACGTGCTGCCCGAGTGGGGCGTGACGTTCTCGGCGCTGACCACGGGCATCCTCGCCATCGGGCTGCACTACTCGACGTACACGATGCAGGTCTACCGGGCCGGCATCGAGGCGGTGCCCGCCGGGCAGTGGGAGGCGGCCATCGCGCTGAACCTTCCGCTGCGGCGCACCTGGACCGCGGTGATCCTGCCGCAGGCGATCCGCCGTGTCGTGCCCGCCCTCGGCAACTACGTCATCGCGATGCTCAAGGACACGCCGATCCTGATGACGATCACCGTTCTGGAGATGCTCGGCGAGGCGCGGCTGTTCGCCCAGCAGGACTTCCAGTTCACCGAGCCCCTGACGGTGATCGGTGTGGCCTTCATCTTCATCGCCTACCCGGCCTCCCTTCTCGTACGAGCCATGGAGCGACGCCTTGTCCGCTGACACCCCTCTGATGAAGCAACCCGACGCAGGCGCCAATCCGCCGGTGGACGGCAGCGAGCTGATCCGCTTCGACCACGTGACCAAGCGGTTCGGGAGCAACACGGTCCTCGACAACCTCGACTTCTCCGTGGACGCGGGCAAGCACGTCACGCTGATCGGACCGTCGGGCTCGGGCAAGACCACGATCCTGCGGCTGCTCATGACCCTGCTCAAGCCCGACGAGGGCACGATCACCGTCGCCGGGGACCAGCTGTTCCCGGCGAGCGAGAAGCAGGTCCGTGAGGTCCGCAAGAAGATCGGGATGGTCTTCCAGCAGTTCAACCTGTTCCCGAACATGAAGGTCCTGCGCAACATCACCGAGGCCCCGGTCACCGTCCTCGGCATGTCCAAGGACGAGGCGGAGCAGCGGGCCCGCGAGCTGCTGGAGATGGTGGGCCTCGGGGACAAGTGCGACGCCTATCCGACGCAGCTGTCCGGTGGGCAGCAGCAGCGGGTGGCGATCGCACGGGCGCTGGCGATGCGGCCGCAGGTGCTGCTGCTCGACGAGGTGACCTCGGCGCTCGACCCCGAGCTGGTCGCGGGCGTGCTCGACCTCCTCCGTGACATCGCCCGCACCACCGACATCACGATGCTGTGCGTGACCCACGAGATGAACTTCGCCCGCGACATCTCGGATCAGGTTCTCATGTTCGATTCCGGCCATGTGATCGAGTCCGGGCCGCCGGAGAAGATCTTCGGCGATCCCGAGCACGCGCGAACGCGGGAGTTTCTCGGCGCGGTTCTCTGATTACGGGAGGTAAGCGGTTCAACACCCCAGGTCACACCCGATGGGTCATGACTTTGGCATATGCCAGAGTGCTGGCACCCCTGTTGGGAGCCCCGGTGGTGCGCCAACTTTCTCGCGAACAACCCCTCCCCCTACGCCTCTTGGGCCGTATCGTGGACAACGGCAAGCGTTGCTTCGCTGTCCAAAAACCGGCCCGAGAAGCGCAGGGGGAACCGTGGCGCTCAAGCACGAGCCGACCGCGCCGTACCACTCGGCCCAGGACGCCCTGCGCGTCCTGGAGACCGTGGCACGACGCGCCGCCGGCGTCACCGACGCCGAACTCGCACGCCAGACCGGCCTCGGCAGGGAGCGGCTGACCTCCCTCCTGCGGATGCTGCGGCGTGAGGGATACGTCGAGCAGATCACCGACGGCGCTTACGTGACCGGGGAGACCCTGAGCCGCCTCGGCTCCGCCCGCGACCGTGACCTGGCCGTGCGCGAGAGGCTCCAGCACACCCTCGACCGGCTGCGCGACTCACTGGGCGCCGCCGTCTACATCAGCCGGTACGTCGACGGCGAGATCGACGTCACCGGCTGCGCCCAGAGCCCGACGACCCCGGCCGTCCACGAGTGGGTGGACTTCCGCTCCTCCGGTCACGCCAGCGCGATCGGCAAGAGCCTGCTGGGACAGCTCGACCTGAACGGCCGCCGGGACCACCTCTCCCGGCACCGACCGGCCCGCCTCACCTCGCGCACGATCACCAACGAGAGGGTGCTGCTGAGCACGCTGGACGCCCAGACGCCCACGGTGCCGGTGCTCGACCTCCAGGAGTACGCGGTGGGCACGGTCTGCGCGGCCGTCCCGATCACCGCGGGCTCCTCCGTCGGCTGCCTGGCGCTGTCGCTGCCCGTGGAGCACGCGCACCGACTGAGGCACGCGGCGGACACGCTGAACCGGGGCGCGGCGCCGGTGCTGCTGTCACTGGCGATCTAGGCGGTGCCCGCCGGGAGCCAGAGAGACCCAGGTCACGTTTGGGAACGGTCAGGAGCACCCCATCAGGCCAGGTAGTATTTCTCTTGTCGCCGCCCGCGAGAGCGGAAAGCGACGGAGTCTGCGCCGCTAGCTCAGTTGGTTAGAGCAGCTGACTCTTAATCAGCGGGTCCGGGGTTCGAGTCCCTGGCGGCGCACGATGACGATGGCGAGGCGTGTTCGCGGAAAGCGCGAACCTCCTCGCCATCGTCGTTCTTGCGCGGCTTCGCCGCGCGTTGTGGGGGCTCCGCCACCCACACCCCCTCAGGAAGGGCCTCTCGTGGGAGCGAGGGGCCCTTCGGCGTCCTCCCTGGCCAGCCTCCGGTACGCCCGCTCCCCCGGCGGCCGCCACCACACCGGATCGGCGCAACGCAGCCCCTCCCTCCTGAGCAACGCCCGGTGAATCTTGTTCGTGGCCGTGACCGGCATCCGCTGTACGACCCGCACGAACCGGGGCGCCATCTTCGTACCGAGATCGGGCTGGGCGGCCAGGAAGCGGGCGAACCCCTCCGGCTCGAAGCTCCCGGCGACCGTCACCATCACCTGGTCCCCGGTCACCGGATCCGGTACCGCGTACACGGCGACCGCGTCCGCACCCTCGTACCGCGCGAGGATGTTCTCGATCATCGCGGCGGCCAGGTTCTCGCTGTCGACGCGGATGCGGTCGTCGGTGCGGCCGGCGAAGTAGAGGTAGCCGTCGGTGTCCCGGTAGAAGAGGTCACCGGTCCAGTAGGCGCCGCCCCGGCGCCGCTCGGACTCCGCCTCCGGGTTGCGCCAGTACCCCTCGAAGGGGTTCGGGCCACGGTTGACCAGCTCGCCTATCGCCGCCTCACCGTTCAGCAGCCGGCCGGACGGGTCGAAGACGGCCGGCGGGCATTCCGCGCCCGTCTCCTGGTCGAGGACGGCCAGGCCGGGCGCCGCCTTCCCCACCGCCCCGGCCGGCGTCCCCGGCGACCACTGCACGGCCGCCCCGCCCTCCGAGGACCCGTACCCCTCCACCAGCCGCACCCCGAACCGGCGCTCGAAGGCCGCCGCGTCCACCACCCCTGCCTCCGTGCCGAAGCCGAGCCGGAGCGGATTGTCCCGGTCGTCGTCCCGTTCCTCGGTCGCGAGGACGTAACTCACGGCCCGGCCCACATAGGTGAAGTACGTCGCCCCGTACTTCCGTACGTCCGTCAGGAACCCCGACGCCGAGAACCGCCGCCGCAGCGCGACCCCGGCGCCCGCCGCGAGCGCGGGTGCCCAGTCGGCCATCACCGCGTTGCCGTGGAACATCGGCATGCAGACGTAGTGCACGTCGTCCGCCCGCACCCCGAAGTGCTCGACCAGCGACCGTCCGGCCGCCGCGAGCCTCCCCTGGGAGCAGATCGCGGCCTTGGGCGCGCCGGTCGAGCCGGAGGTGAAGTAGAGCAGGAGACGGTCGTCGGGACCGGCGCGAGTCGGGTCCGGCTCGGCGTCGGCGTAGGGCGCGAGCAGGTCCTCGTACGCGGCCGTGCCGGTCACCAGGAGCCGGATGCCCGGCAGGGCGAGGCCGTCGAGCAGCGGGAGGTGGGCCCGCTCGGTGACGAGGACCCGGCAGTCGGTGTGCAGGATGTCGCGGGCCAGCTCCGGGCCCCGGCGGGTGGGGTTGATCCCCGCGACGGCTCCACCGGACAGCGCGGCCGCGGCGATCCACAGCGGGTACTCGGGGGTGTTGTCGAGCAGCACGCCCACGTGCGGCTCGGCCCCCGCCGGCAGCAGATCGGCCAGCAGGGCCGCCCGGGCCGCGGCCCCGGCGGCCATCTCGTGGTGGCTCAGCACCCGGTCCTCGAACCACAGTCCCGGCCGGTGGTCGCCCCAGCGGGCGGCGACGAGTTCCGCGATCGTACGCCTCGTGGACTCCATGAGGGCGCACGGTAGCTGACGCTACGTCAGTTGGGGAGGGAGAGGACGACCATGGTGAAGCCGAGGGCGCAGAGGAGCACAAAACCCAGACAGCCCAGGGTGCACCCGGTGGCCACCGCGTTCCCGGAACGGTTCGGCGGGTGGGCGGTGGCCCGCTCGGGTCGGTCCGGCGTGTAGCGCACGATCACGATGTCGCCCTCGACCCGCGTCGACGGCCCGTTCGTCTCGTCGAACCGGATGACGCGACCGTCCCACGTCCTGAACTCGTAGACGTGGTGCAGCGTCGTCCGCACGGCGGCCTGACCCCCGCCGCTGGTCGTCGCGTACGACCGCAGGCAGCGCGCCTCGGCCGTCAGGCCGCTGCTCCAGGCCCGCCTCATCTCGCGGGAACGGCCGATCACCTTGACCGCCGCGAACACGACGATGGCGATCATGAACGCCGGTACCAACAGAAGAAAGAGCTCCATGCGCGTCCCCCGGTGTTCCGTGCGCCGCCATGATCGGCGGCGTGTGGGGGAACGTACCCGCGCCCGGCGCGCGATCTCCTCAAGAGATGCTCAGAACTGGTCGCGTGCGCCGGAGCTCGTGGTCCCGGCGCACGCGAGTCCTACCCGCGCCGGATCAGAACGTGACGTCCGAGCAGGCGTAGAACGCGTTGCCCGTGTCCGCGATGGTCCACACGGCGAGGATGACGTGGTGGCCGCTCAGGCCGGACGGCAGCCTTCCGGTGTGGGAGAGCGTGGACGGCGGGCGCTGGCCGTTGTACGGGACCGTGAAGAACGGGGTGAGGTTGAGGTCCGAACGTGCCAGGGCGTGGTTCTGGTTCCAGCCCTGCTTGGTGACGTAGTACTTGAAGTCGGTCGTGGCGTGCATGGCGGTGAACTGCCAGCGGAACGTGTAGTTCTGACCGCCCGTCACCCTGGTCGTGGGCCAGGCGCCGCCACCCGGCTTGGTGGCCGAGTTGAGCTGGCCGAACCGGCCGACCCCGCCGGAGCAGAGCTGACCGTCGGACGGCCCGGAGCCCGGGAAGCCCTTCGGCCCCTCGACGCTCTGCGGCTCGTACTGGATGTCGCCGCAGCCCGTGACCGTGCCGTTCTGGCAGAGCTTCTGCCGGCTGATGGGGAGGTCGGTGTAGCCGTGGCCGGAGGCGCCGCCGCTGGAGAGCACGAGGGCTCCCGTCGTGGCGAGACCGACCGCGGCCGCGTACCACTTGGTCTTCTGACGCATGCTGTGCTCCTGGAGACGTGGGGAGTTCCGTGAGCCGTGCGTGCGCATCGCGATGCGGTGGGGAGTGCGCGTACGCGTGTGGGACGCGTACGGATGTCAGGTACGGATTTCAGGTCTAGACCAAGTCCCAGATTATGACCGGCATTTGAGCATGTCCATACCAATCAGGGGGCCACTTCGCTTCGCCCCGTGTAGAACGCCACCGTCAGGTCCTTCACCAGCGCCTTGCGCTCGTAGTCGTCCAGTTCGACCAGGCCGCGCATGGTCAGCCGGGTCACGGTGTCCTCGACCGAGTCGACGACCGAGGAGAGCACCGTGTCGCGGTGCTGGGCGTCGAGCGCGGCGATCCGGCGGCGCTGCATGACGGCGGCCACCTCGGGCGCGTACTCGATCCGGGTCGGCTGGGCGGAGAACACCTCCAGGCCCACCGGCGCCGCCTCCGCCGCCACCAGCCGGGTCAGCGACTCGCTCACCGCGTCGGTGTTGCGCAGGGTCGCGTCCTTGACGAGGGCCGAGGGCGGCACGTCGGCCGGGAGCCGGGAGAGCACCCGGGACAGCGCGGCCTCCACGCACTCGCGCAGGTACTGCTCGTGGTCCTCGATCCCGAGCACCGCCCGCGCGGTGTCCTTGACCCGCCAGGCGACGAGCACGACGACCCGGAGCGCGACCCCGTTCGCGTCCACGGCCGGCATCGGCTCGCTGCGCCAGTGCCGCAGCCGTACGTCGACCCGGCGGCGCAGCACCAGCGGGTTGACCCACATGAGCCCCGTGCGCCGTACGGTCCCGCGGTACCGCCCGAACAGCCCGAGCACCCAGGCCCGCCCGGTCCGGCCCCGTGCGAGCCCGCCGAACCCGAACAGGCCGAGCGCGCCGGCCCCGGTGTACGCGGCCCACAGCGCCGGACCGAGCCCCGCGCCCGGTGACTCGGGCAGCCCCGCCGCGGCCAGTACGGCCTTCGGCAGCACCCCGGCCCACCACGAGGTGAGCACACATCCGGCCACCCCACACGTCCCGGCCAGCACCCCGGCCACTCCGGGCAGCACCCGTGCGCCCCGCTCGACGAGTTCGGGGTCGACCTCGGGCGCGGGCCGTGGCCGCACCTGTCCGGGCAGCCCCTGCCGCACCCTCGGCTGCTCGCCCGTCCCCCGGCGCCGCCCCACGACGGTGGGTGCCAGCGGCACGGCCACCGGGTCGACGTCGTCCCGGAACAGCAGGTGCACGGGGATCTCGGTGGTGGCCTCGTTCTGGATGAGCCGGACCGGGCGAGCGACCCTCTCGGGCGCCGGCTCCGGCGTCGGCGAAATCGTCGTACTCATATGCGCCTCCATGCCTCCGCGCAGGAAGAACCGCAGGTGGAACCGAACGTAGAACCGAACGTAGAACCGTGAAGAAGGACTACGAGGACAATGAGGAGCCCGTCAGGAGAACAGGCGCCGCCACGTCTCCGGCCCCGGATAGCCGTCGGCCGCCCTGCCGCGCCACCCCTGGGCCCGCTGGAACGCCTCCACGTTCCGCCGGTCCGCCTCCGTCCAGCGCGGCCCCGGGCCCACGGCGTAGTGCTTGCCGAACCCCTTGCGGACCAACTGCCGCCCCAGCTCGGTGACGTGCGGGTTGTTCATCCCGGGCCGGAACATCCCGCGCCCCGGATAGCCGTCGACTCCGTGCGAGCCGGTCCGGCCCGGCGCCCCCGGACTCCCCGCCGCCGGAATGTCCCGCCCCACCCCCTCGACCAGGTACTCCCACGTCGTCGGGCCCGGCAGCCCGTCCGCGGCCGCCCCGGTCCAGCCCTGCGCCTCCTGGAACGCCTTCGTGGCCCTGCGGTCGGCCTCCGTCCAGACCGGCCCGGGACCGGTGGTGTAGAAGCTCGACGCGCCCCGTTGCACGAGCATGCGCCCCAATCGGGTGACGTACGCGTTGTTCGCGCCCGGTCCGAAGTAGACCGTTCCGGGGAACTCGTCGGCCTCCCTGGGCTCCTCCGGTTCCGCCCCCGCGTTCCCCGCCGCCACTCCCTTGTAGCGGTACGGCACATAGCGGCTGGAGTTCTTCCAGTAGGCGTACGGCGTCACCTGTCGGCGGGCGTACGGACGGGTCGACTCGTACGCGACGTAATAGGCGCGCGTGGAGTCCGTCCAGCCGCCGAAAATGACCACGTGCGAGCCGTTCTGAGGGTCGGCCGGATTATGGAAGAGGAGCATGTCACCCGGTTGCAGTTCATCCTTGGAAATCCGTACGCCGTATGTGCCGAGGCTGCCCGTCCATTCGTTCCGGCCCAGGTTCCAGGCCATCGAGACAAATCCCGAACAGTCCTGCCGGTAGCCGTCCGACCAGTACGAGGTCATGCTGTACGGGACTTGGGCCGCGACCCACCGTTTGGCCCGGTTGATGATCTCCGCGCGGGTGATCGAGGGAAGTTCGGCGGTATCCGAGTCGGGGCCGTCGGGTGTCGGCTGGCCCGTCGCGCCGTGCAGCGGAGCCTCCGGCCCCTGAGGGGTGTCGGGCCCGTCATCTGCGGGGATGCCCGGAACGACAGGCCCGTGGGCGGCCGCGACCGCCGGCACGGCGTGCCCCGCGCAGAGTGCCGTGCCCGCCGCGGCGGCCAGGACGAGGGCATGGCGGGTCGTCGGACGGCCGACGCCGCCGTGCGCCCGGGAACGCGGCAGGACCCGCCGCCAGTGCACACATCCGGGGCATTCGCAGTCCTTCGCGGGATCGAATTCCTCGAATACCGGGGTCTCCATGTACTTCCCTTCCGGCCGCCGACTGGATATTTCCGCGTTTCCGCATGATCGTCAGTTTCACAACTGTCGCCCGATGTCGCATGTTGACGGTCCAAACGATGTACGCACGCCATCAAATGGGGGACACGCCCGTATGCGCACCAGGGGTGAAGCCGACCGCGGCGGCGCCCCGCCGGAGAACCGGCCTTGTGGGGCCGCGGGTCAGGAGCACCCCTTGCGATCGGGTAGAGTTTTCCGGGTCAGCAGGCGCCGCTAGCTCAGTTGGTTAGAGCAGCTGACTCTTAATCAGCGGGTCCGGGGTTCGAGTCCCTGGCGGCGCACCGACCGGAGAGGCCCCTCGCGCGGCGAGGGGCCTCTTTGTCATATGCGCGTTACCGCAACCCAATGTGCCCGTATGACCGGTAAACACCGTGTTTCCCATCTTGCGATCATGATGAACGCCGTAGAACCCTGGGCCGTAAGAGACTGCGGATACACGGCAGCTGGGGGGCTTTGCCGGGTTCGGCCCTGGTGGGGAGCGGGCCCCGCTCTTGAACAGATGTCCGAGGGGGGCATCATGCAACCGGAAGGTCTTCGTCCCGTGTCTATAAGGTGTAGATGACGTGGGGACGCAGGCCTACCACTGATGCGTCCGGGAACGGTCGAGGGGGACCCGAACCGGGCGGAAGGACCGACGAACACACACTCTGACGTGTGTGCGGGGGGAATGACTCATGACGTCGACGCCGACGGGCGCCCGGCAGAACTTCGACCCGTCCGAAACCACCCAGCTCAGGGTGCCGTCGCATCGGACGGGCAGCTTCCGCAGGATCAAGAAAACCCTGCCCAGATACGACTACGAGCACTACAGCCGGCTTGCGGGCCCCCTCACTCAACCCGATCCGACCAAGCCGTACAAGGTGCAGTACCGCTCACTGCTCTCGCAGGAGCCCCACCGCGTCCGCGCCGCCCTCATGCTGGGCGCGGCCCCGGTGCTCTCCCTGGTCCTGCTGTTCTGGCTGCTGCAGCCGGAGCACTGGACCGAACGGGACTATCCGGCCTACGACTTCCTGCCGGCGCTCGACATCGTGATGCTGGTCTCGATCGGTCTGATCGAGTTCTTCCGCTGCATGAACGTGCTGTCGAACGCGCACGCCACCCTGGTCGCCCGCGACCCGATCCCGGTCGTGCCCGAGGTCGGCACCAGAGTCGCCTTCCTCACCTCCTTCGTGCCCGGCAAGGAGCCGCTGGAGATGGTGACGAAGACACTGGAGGCCGCGGTGAGGATCCGCCACCGCGGGCTCATGCACGTCTGGCTCCTGGACGAGGGCGACGACCCCGAGGTGAAGGCGGTCTGCGAGCGCCTCGGCGTGCACCACTTCTCCCGCAAGGGCGTCGCGAAGTGGAACCAGGCCAAGGGCCCGCACCGCGCCAAGACCAAGCACGGCAACTACAACGCCTGGCTGGACGCGCACGGCGACGACTACGACTACTTCGCCTCGGTCGACACCGACCACGTGCCGCTGCCCAACTACCTGGAGCGGATGCTCGGTTTCTTCCGCGACCCGGACGTCGGCTTCGTCATCGGCCCGCAGGTGTACGGCAACTACGACAACCCCATCACCAAGTCCGCCGAGTCGCAGCAGTTCCTCTTCCACGCGCTGATCCAGCGCGCGGGAAACAGGTACGGCTCCCCGATGTTCGTCGGCACGTCAAATGCCGTACGCATCAAGACGCTCAAGCAGATCGGCGGTCTGTACGACTCGATCACCGAGGACATGGCGACGGGCTTCGAGATCCACCGCCACAAGAACCCGGCGACGGGCCACAAGTGGCGCTCGGTCTACACCCCGGACGTGCTCGCCGTCGGTGAGGGCCCCAACGCCTGGACGGACTTCTTCACCCAGCAGATGCGCTGGTCGCGAGGGACGTACGAGACGATCCTCAAGCAGTACTGGAAGGGCTGGTACTCGCTGCCGCCGAGCAAGCTCTTCAACTACACGATGATGATCATCTTCTACCCGATGTCGGCCCTGAACTGGATCCTGGCGGCGCTCAGTTGTGCGCTGTTCCTGGGCCTGGGCGCCTCGGGTGTGAACATCGACCCGACGGTCTGGCTGATGCTGTACGGCAACGCCTCGGCACTGCAGATCGGCCTGTACATCTGGAACCGCCGTCACAACGTCTCGCCGCACGAGCCGGAGGGCTCCGGCGGTGTGGCCGGCATGATCATGTCCGCGCTGTCGGCGCCGCTCTACGCCAAGGCGCTGATCGACTCCGTACTGCGCCGCAAGAGCAAGTTCGTCGTCACCCCCAAGGGCGACTCGGCGAGCCCCGACACCTGGTTCGGGACCTTCCGCTACCACTGGTACTTCATCGCGATCTTCGGCGGCTCGATCGGGGCCGGCTTCTACTTCGGCCACTCGCACCCCGCGATGATCATCTGGGCGACGTTCGCGCTCCTGATCACCGCCTCGCCGATGTTCGCCTGGCGCTGGCAGATGCGGCAGGACGCGAAGAAGCCCAAGGGCACGGCACCGGCCGCGGAGCCGGCGCAGGGCGCCGTGACACCGACCCAGCAGTTGCCGGTCCAGCAGGGCCCGCAGGGACCCCACGCGGGCCACGCGCCGCAGCACAAACCGAGTTGGGCGGCCACGAACGGGGGCAACGACCAGACCATGCAGATCGCCCTTGGGGGACGTAAGAAATGACAGACCGTGCAGGCCGCCGTCGCGCTCGTCGTCTGGCGATAGGCGCGGCGGTGGTCCTCGCGCTGGCCGGGATGAACGGGCCGTGGCTGTACCGCGTCGGGACCGAGAAGTACCACGACTACAAGATCAACAGACCCGAGTACAAGGCCGCGAACGGCAAGTGGGACATCGTCCAGTTCCCCGAGGAGTACCGGCAGAACACGATCCACGCGGCCCTGCTGCACACGGGCAAGGTGCTGCTGATCGCGGGGTCGGGCAACGACCAGGACAACTTCGACGCGAAGAAGTTCGACACCCGGATCTGGGACCCGGTCAAGGGCACCATCAAGAAGATCCCGACGCCCAAGGACCTGTTCTGCACGGGCCACACCCAGCTGGCGAACGGCAACCTGCTGATCGCGGGCGGCACCAAGCGGTACGAGAAGCTCAAGGGCGACATCACCAAGGCCGGCGGCCTGATGGTCGTCCACAACGAGAACCCGGACAAGCCGATCACCCTTCCCGCGGGCACCAAGTTCACGGGCAAGGAGAACGGCAAGACGTTCATCTCCAAGGACCCGGTGCTCGTCCCGCGCGCGAAGAAGGTGTTCGACCCGGCGACCGGCGCGTTCCTGCGCAACGACCCGGGACTCGGCCGTATCTACGTCGAGGCCGCAAGGAGCGGCAAGAAGTACGAGACCGGCACCGAGGACAACTACCGGATCCAGGCCCTCACGGGCGCCGACGCGCGCAACACGTACGGCATCGCGCAGAAGCTCGCCCTCGACAAGAAGGACTTCCAGGGCATCAGGGACGCCTTCGAGTTCGACCCGGTCGCCGAGAAGTACATCAAGGTCGACCCGATGAACGAGGCGCGCTGGTACCCGACGCTGACCACGCTCTCGGACGGCGAGATCCTCTCCCTGTCCGGACTGGACGAGATCGGCCAGCTGGTGCCGGGCAAGAACGAGATCTACAACCCGGCGACCAGGAAGTGGCGGTACACCAAGAAGATCCGCCAGTTCCCGACGTACCCGGCGATCTCCCTGATGCAGAACGGCAAGCTGTTCTACTCGGGCGCCAACGCCGGATACGGGCCGGACGACGTGGGCCGCGACCCGGGCGTCTGGGACCTGGAGACGAACAAGTTCACCAAGATCCCTGGCATGAGCGACCAGAAGCTGCTGGAGACCGCCGGCACGGTGCTGCTGCCGCCCGCGCAGGACGAGAAGTACATGGTGATCGGCGGCGGTGGGGTCGGCGAGTCGGAGAAGTCCAGCGAGAAGACCCGCATCGTCGACCTGCTCAAGGACGACCCGAAGTTCGTGGACGGCCCGTCGATGGAGAAGGGCACGCGCTATCCGCAGGCCTCGATCCTGCCGGACGACACGGTCCTCATCTCCGGTGGTTCGGAGGACTACCGAGGCCGTGGCGCCTCCAACATCCTCCAGTCGCGGCTCTACGACGCGAAGAGCGGCGACATGCGCCGGGTCGCCGACCCGCTGGTGGGCCGCAACTACCACTCGGGGTCGCTCCTGCTCCCCGACGGCCGGGTGATGTTCTTCGGCTCCGACTCGCTCTACGAGGACGCGGCCAACACCAAGCCGGGCGAGTTCGAGCAGCGCATCGAGATCTACACGCCGCCGTACCTGTACGGGGACGCGCAGCCGTCCCTCTCCGGAGGCCCGAAGACGGTCAAGCGGGGTGGCTCGGCGACCTTCTCCACGAAGCACGCCGCGTCCATCAAGGCGGCCCGCCTGATCCGCCCCAGCGCCTCCACCCACGTCACCGACGTCGACCAGAAGTCCATCGCCCTGGACCTGAAGACCTCCGGCGACAAACTCACGGTCACCGTCCCCAAGAACCGCAACCTGGTCCAGTCGGGCTGGTACATGCTGTTCGTGACGGACGACCAGGGAACGCCGAGCAAGGCGCAGTGGGTGAGGGTTCCGTAGGGTTCGTAACAACAGCCCCCGCGCGACGGCGCGGGGGCTGTTGTTTTTAGGGGCGCGGGGCTGTGTTGAATATGCGGCTCCGCCGCGTGGGCGCGACAAGCCACAACGGACCCGCACGCGCAGAACCGACCTACAGGCCCCCTACGAAGCGCCGATCAGCCCGAGGCCTTCGCAAGCTTCAAGGCGTACTCCGGCCACCACTCCCCCGCCTTGGGCCCACCCTTGCACTCACCATCCGACTCACCAGGCCGCTTGACCCACAGATACGCGTCGACAAGGGGATCAGCCGTCTTCGTGGTCGGGGACTCCCCCAGCGCGCGCCCCGGAGGATTGCACCAGCGCTCGTCGGCCTTGCCCCCGGTGTACGGCCCCTTGCCGTTGCGGCTGGTGTCGATGACGAACGGCTTGTTCCCCACCTTCGCGGAGAGCTCCTTGCCGTACTTGATGGACTCCTCGGTGGTGTAGAAGTTCGAGACGTTGACCGAGAACCCGTCGGCCTGGTCCACGCCCGCCCACTTCAGCGGCTCGAAGATCTGGTCGGGCTTGCCCCAGCCGGCGTTGCCCGCGTCCAGGTAGACCTTCGTGTTCTTCAGGGACTTGAGCTTGCCGATGGCGCCCTTGAGGAGGTCGTAGCGCTCCTCGTGGAACTCGTCCGGCGTGCACCCGTCCACGAGGTGCAGCACCGCGTCCGGCTCCAGGATCACCGTGGTCGGCCGGTCACCGATGCCGCTGGCGACCTTGTCGATGAAGGCCCGGTACGCGTTTCCGTCCGCCGCGCCGCCACCCGAGTACTGGCCGCAGTCGCGGTGCGGGATGTTGTAGAGGACGAGGATCGCGTCCCGGTCGGCCTGCTGCGCCGCCGCCGTGAACCCCTTGGCCTCCTGCTCCGCACTCTCCGGCGTCAGCCACTCCGCCGTCGGCTGCTCGGCGATCTTGCGGATCTGCTCCGCGTCGTCCTTCTTGCCGGACTTCTCGTACGCGGCCACCTGCTCCGCCGCGTTCCCCTCGGGGTTGACCCAGAACGGGTCCGAGCCCTTGGGCTGCTGGCTGATCCTGGCTCCCGAGCCCTTGTCCTCCTCCTTGTCGCCGCCGTCTCCCCCGAAACAGCCGGCGACGAGCAAAGCCGCCCCCGCGACGGCCACGGACGCCCGTGCCCCCCTCTTGCCGTACATCCAACTCCCCCCTGGGTGCACTGTCGTAAGTTCCCAATCCTGGCATACGTCCCGCCTCGCCCACACGATCGTCCGCGCCTTGTCGGACACCTGTTACCTCCCCTCTCCGGTGGGTAGGCGCGAGGTTCAGGGGTGGGGTGGAACACGCACGAGGGGGCAGCTCAGTCATGCATCACGACGGCCTGGAGGAGTACCGGAGCAACGGGGAAAGCCATGAGGGGATCCGCGAGATCCGGCTGGCGGCGGCCCTGCTGGAGGCGGCCGACACCCTCTCCGACGGCTTCGACACCGGGCTCTATCTGCGGCGTCTCTCCGACCACTGCGTCGCCCTGTCAGGCGCCCGCGCGGCCGGCATCATGCTGGTCGAGGGCGACGAGACGGTGTCGTTCGCCGCGAGCACCCTCCACGAGGACGTGGCGCTCGACCTGCTGCGCGCGCAGAGCCACAGCGGCCCCTGCCTCGACACCCACGGCAGCGGCAAACCGGTGGCGCCGGTCTCCCTCCTCGGCGCCCACGCCGCCGCCCGCTGGCCGGAGTTCACCGAGCGGGCGCTGTCCCACAACGTGACGGCCACCTTCGCGGTGCCCCTGCGCCGGGGCGAGAGAACGCTCGGCGCGCTCAACGTCTTCGTTCCCGCCCTCCCCGAACCGCCTTCCCCGCAGGCCGAGTTCGCCGTGCAGCTGGCGCAGCTCATCGCGGACGCGGCGGCGGTCGGGCTCGCCAACCACCGCGCCCACTCCCAGTACCGCACCCTGGCCGCCCAGTTACAGACGGCCCTGTCCAGCCGGGTCCGTGTCGAGCAGGCGAAGGGCATGCTCGCCGAGCGCTGGCGGACCGGTGTGGACGAGGCGTTCGCGGCGTTGCGCCAGTACGCGCGCCGCCATCGGCTGCCGCTGGACCTCGTCGCGACGGCGGTGATCGAGGACCGGCCGGAGGCGGCGCCTCTGCGCGACAGACCGTCGGGCCTTTCCTGAGACCTTCCCCGAACTGCGGGCGGGACCCGCCACCTGCGTGCCACCTGCGCGCATCACCGAGAGCCACCGGTGGGCGACTTGGCGTCAAACGACCTCTAGGCCCGGGCTTCCATCCGTTCTAGAGTTGCCGTGCGATGTCCGGATCGACCCAGAGGCCTCCCGCGTCTGTGCCGGGTTACTCCCGCAGCCCGGGCGCACGCGGTCGAGGACCGGCCCGGTCGGCGGCTCCCCGGGGGGAGCGGGCCGCCGACCGGGCCAAGGTGGTTCAGGATCCAGGTGGTTCCAGGTGGTCTGCTCACGGTCCCGTGCCGGTGAGGTACGCGGACACGATCACGTTCGCCGTGTAGGTGCCGCTGGCGCGGTCGAAGGTGCCGCCGCAGGTGATCAGCCGCAACTCGGCCCGCCCCGACTGCCGTACGCCGTACGCCTGTCGGGCGTCGAACCGGTCCCGGCCGACGACCTGGACGTCGTCCACGGTGAACTCGGCGACCGTCCCGTCGTCGCGGAACACCCGGACCGTCTCGCCGGTCCGCATCGCGCCGAGCCCGTGGAAGACGGCGGGCCGGTCCTCGGTGTCGACGTGGCCCACGAACAGCGCGGCTCCGGCGGCACCGGGGCGCGCGCCGGCCGCGTACCAGCCGACAACGCCCGAGCGGGCATAGGGCGGTGGGTCGATCCCGCCCCGGTCGTCCAGCCCGCGGGGCATGACCGGCGCCTGTACGCGCAGGGACGGGATGTCGATGCGCCGCGGCCGGGCGTCCTTCAACGGGGCGGCCGCGGGCGGCAGTTCGGCTGCGGCGGGCCGCCCGACCGCCGCCATGTCCCCCGTGGCCGGTACCGAGAGCCCGTGCCGTACGTCGGTCACCTCCGTGCCCCACAGCCACAGGCCGAGCAGCAGCGCGGCCCAGGCGGCACCGGTGACGAGGCGGCCGCTGCCGGTGGAGTGGTCGCGGTCCCCTTCGGACATCCCCGTCACTCCGTGCCGCGTCCTCCGCGGAGGCCGCGGAGGACGACGACCAGCCCGGCGACACCCGCCAGGACGAGGCCGACCAGGGCCTGACGGGTGCCCGGGCCCTCGTCCCGGGCGTTCGGCTCCTCGCCCTCACCGGCCATGGTGCGCGCGGTCCCGCCGCCACCGGCGCGCACGGGGGCGAAGGGGGAGACAAACGGGGAGACGGGGGCCACCGGGGCAGCGGGAGCCGGGGGCGTCGTGGGCGTCGTGGGCGTCGTCGTGGCGGCGGACGGCTCGCGCCCGCCCGCCTTCGAGTCGACCGTGAGCACGGCCCTGACCTTGTCCTCGACGCCGTCGCAGCTGACCCCGACGCGGTACGTTCCCGGCCCGATCGAGGAACGGACGCGGGTCTCGCCGACGAGCGCGCCACCCTTGCCGGTGAGCACGGCCTCCGCGACGAACGCCCGCGACGAGGCGGTGCCGGTCCGCCCCGAGCACCCCTGGGCGCGCAGCTGGACGTCGCTGCCGGGTACCGGGCGCGACGGCGTCACCGAGAATCCGCCCCCGGCCGCGTGCGCCGGCGGAGATGCCGTCGGCGTCAGCGCGGCCGCGACCACCGCCCCGCAACAGAATGTGAGTCGCACTGAACCCATCGTGAACCTCCAGACATCTGGAGAGTCTCTCTCCGGCCCCTCACGCGCATCCGGGCAGGGGCGCGGCTGGTGCGTTCGGGTGGAGGGAGGTTTGCGGCGGTGGCAGGGGTTCCTTTCGGTGTGAGGGTTCCTTTCGGTGTGGGCCAGGGGTTCCCTTCCGTCGGTGCCGGAGGGTGTCGGTGTGTGCCGGGGGCCGGGAGGGTGTCAGACGCGGTCGACCAGGTCCGCGATCGAGTCGACGACCTTGGAGGGGCGGTAGGGGAAGTCCTCCACCTCGTCCGGCCGCGTCAGACCGGTCAGCACCAGGAAGGTCTGCATCCCCGCCTCCATGCCGGCCAGGACGTCGGTGTCCATGCGGTCGCCGATCATCGCGCTGGTCTCGGAGTGCGCACCGATCGTGTTGAGCCCGGTCCGCATCATCAGCGGGTTCGGCTTGCCCGCGAAGTAGGGCTTGCTGCCGGTGGCCTTGGTGATGAGCGCGGCGATCGCTCCGGTGGCGGGCAGCGGGCCCTCGGTGGACGGGCCGGTCTCGTCGGGGTTGGTCGCGATGAAGCGCGCCCCGGCCTTGATCAGCCGCACGGCCTTGGTCATGGCCTCGAAGGAGTACGTGCGGGTCTCCCCGAGGACGACGTAGTCGGGTTCGTGGTCCGTCAGCACGTACCCGATGTCGTGCAGCGCGGTGGTCAGGCCCGCCTCGCCGATCACGTAGGCCGTGCCGCCGGGGCGCTGGTCGTCGAGGAACTGCGCGGTGGCGAGGGCCGAGGTCCAGATGTTCGCCACGGGGACGTCCAGGCCCATGCGGGACAGCCTCGCGTGCAGGTCGCGGGGCGTGTAGATGGAGTTGTTGGTGAGCACGAGGAACGGCTTGCCGGACTCCCGCAGCTTCTTGATGAAGGCGTCGGCGCCCGGGATCGGCACGCCCTCGTGAATCAACACACCGTCCATGTCGGTGAGCCACGACTCGATGGGCTTGCGCTCTGGCATGTGCGATCTCCTGCCGTACGTCCGCGATGCGTGCTGGGGCGCCGGACGTCTCTGTACCGACGGCCCCCACCCTAGGACGCGGTGGCCGAAAACAGGAGAGGCGATCTTGCCTGGTGGATCAGCGACTGGATCGGCGACCGGGACTCAGCGGGACCTCCGGCGGGCGAGGGTGACCAGCAGGGTGCCGGTGGCGAGCAGCAACCCCACGATGACGTACGGCATTTGGCTCGCCCCGGTGCGCGCGAGCTCGTCAGCGAGCGTCGGGGGCTCCTTGCGTACGGTGGTGCCGGTGCTGTCGCTCTGATTCCCGTCGCTCTGATTCCCGTCGCTCTGATTCCCGTCGCTCTGATTCCCGTCGGTGCCGGTGCCGTCGCTTTGGTTCCCGTCGGTGCCGGTGCCGTCGCCTTGGCCCTGATCGGGAGCGGGGTCGGTGCCGGGGTCAGTGCCGGTGCCGGTGCCGGTGGCTTGATCGCGGGCGGTGTCGTGCCCGTTGGCTTCTTCCTTTCCACCGCCGCCCTCGTCCCCTTTGCGATCCCCCTTACGGTCCCCCTTGCGCTCTCCCCTCCGGCTGGCGCCCCCGCCGCTGTCGACGATCTGGAAGGGGTAGTCGTTCGACTCGCCCACCCACTCGCCGTCGTCGCCCCTCCGCTGGACGACGGCCGCGTTCGCCACGACGTCGTTGGGCCTGGCCTCGGAGGTGACGGAGAGGCGGAGTCTCACAGTGAGGGTGCGGCCCGGGCGGACGGTGAATCCGGGGAAGCCGTCGTGGTCGAGGACGCCGACGAGTTCGTCCGCGTCGGTCCGCTCGAAGGTGACGGGGTGGGGCTGGGCGCCGGCGTAGAACTCAAGGCGCGGCTGGGCCGGGCGCAGCACGCGTTTCTCGTCGACGAGGACGATCACGGGGTGGATGTTCCCGCAGGTGCGGGAGGTGGTGTTGGTGAGCTCCAGGGACCACGTGCCGTACCCGCCGCCCGCGTCGTAGCTGTCCGGGCCGCCGTGGATGCGGGTGCGGACGGGGAAGGAGCCGGGGTCGGTGGTGGTACAGGTGGGGCGGGGTGGATCGGCGGGCGCCGTCGTCATGGCGGCGGACGCGGCGGTGGCGTGCCGTATGGAGCCGCCGGTGAGGGCGGCCGCGGTGACGAAGGTGAGGGTCAGCCCCGTAAGTGGTCGCATAAAAGGTCGCATCATCACATGGCCCTGCCACCCACCCGCCGCCACGAACCCCGCCGCGCCGTACCCGCCCCCGAACGGCACCGCGATTCCCCCCGATCAGCGGAGCGGACCTCAGGCCTCAGCCGTCCGCCCGCCCGAACAGCGGCGCCAGCAGCAACTGGGCGGCTCCCTCGGCGACCTCGCGCCCCCCGCCGGGAGCGATCCGCACCGGCACCGTGTCGTCACCCACACGCCGGGCCCGTTCGTCGAGGACGGCCGTGACCCCGTGCACGAAACGCTCCGGGTCGGCGGCCACGGTGCGGCCGCCGAGCAGGACGAGGTCGACGTCGAGCAGTGCGGCCAGGTTGGCGGCTCCGGTGCCGAGCACGCGCGCCGCCTCCTCGATGTCGCCGCGCGCCACGGCGGCCAGGCACAGCGCCTCGACGCAGCCGCGGCTGCCGCAGTCGCAGGGCGGTCCGTCCATTTGGATGACCTGGTGCCCGAACTCCCCCGCACCGGTGCGGGCCCCCCGGTGGACGGCACCGCCGATCACCAGCCCACCGCCGAGCCCCGCACCGAAGTGCAGGTACGCGAAGGACCGGGCCCTGGCGCCAGTCACGGCCCCCTCCCCGCTTCCCGCCCCGCTTCCGGCCACGCCCCCGACCGCCATGCCGAGCGCGGCCGCGTTGGTGTCCTTGTCCACGACGACCGTCGTCCCCAGCCGCCGCGCCAGGACGTCACGCAGCGGAAACCCGTCCCACTCCGGGAAGCCGGTGACCCGGCGCAGCACTCCCCGCGCGTGATCGAGCGGCCCGGGCAACGCGACACCGACACCGAGCACGGACAGTCGCCCGCCACCGCCACCGCCCCCTCCCTCCAGGGCCTCCACCTGCCGGGCCGCCGACTCGACGACCGTCTGCGCCCCGGCGCCCAGGTCCAGCGGCGCCCGCCGCTCCGCCACCACGGTCCCCGCCAGATCGCAGAGCACCGCGGTGAGCGCGTCCCGGTCGAGGTGCAGGCCCACCGCGTGGCCGGCGTCCGGCACCAGGCGCAGCACCGTGCGCGGCTTGCCGCCGGTGGAGGCCCGCCGTCCCGCCTCCGCCGCGAGACCGTCGGTACGGAGCCGGGCGGTGATCTTGCTGACGGCCTGTGGGGTGAGCCCGGTCCGCTCGGCGAGCTCCAGCCGGCTGATCCCGGACTCCCCGGCCGTACGGAGCAGATCGAGCACCAACGCGGCGTTGTGACCGCGCAGCGCGACGAGATTGGCGCCGCCGTACGACCCGCCGTACGACCCGCCGTACGACCCGCCCCGCGACTTGACGCTCACACCCGCGCCCAAGCCCGCACTCACACCTACGCCGCCACCCTCGCCCGGCACACCCTCAGCCCTGCTCACGCCCCCATTCTCCTCACCGCTTGCACTTTGGCAACAGCGTTGCTTAAGTGGAAGGCATGACGACTGGCACAGCCTCCGCCCCCGGCGCTCCCCTCCGCGTGGCCCTGGTCGGTTACGGCCTCGCGGGCTCCGTCTTCCACGCCCCGCTGATCGCCGCCACCGAGGGCCTGGTCCTCGACACGGTGGTCACCAGGAGTCCCGAGCGGCGGGAGCAGGCGCGCGCCGAGCTCCCGGACGTACGGTTCGCGGACTCGCCCGACGAGCTGTGGGACCGGGCCGGCGAGCTGGACCTGGTCGTTGTCGCGTCCCCGAACAAGACGCACGTCCCCGTGGCGACAGCCGCCCTCGAAGCGGGCCTCGCGGTCGTGGTCGACAAGCCCCTCGCGGGCACGGCGGACGAGGCCCGCGCGCTGGCCACCCTCGCCGACGAGCGCGGCCTGTTCCTCTCCGTCTTCCAGAACCGCCGCTGGGACAACGACTTCCTGACCCTCCGGGGGCTCGTCGCCGACGGCGAGCTGGGTGACGTATGGCGCTTCGAGTCCCGTTTCGAGCGCTGGCGCCCGCAACTCAAGGGCGGCTGGCGCGAGTCCGGCGCTCCGGAAGAGATCGGAGGTCTGCTGTACGACCTGGGCAGTCACGTGGTCGACCAGGCGCTGGTCCTCTTCGGCCCGGCCACCCAGGTGTACGCGGAGTCGGACGTCCGCCGTGACGGTGCCGAGGCGGACGACGACACGTTCATCGCCGTCACCCACGCGAGCGGCGTCCGCACCCATCTGTACGCCTCCGCGACGGCGGCCCAACTCGGCCCGCGCTTCCGGGTGCTGGGCTCGAAGGCGGGTTACGTGAAGTACGGCCTCGACCCCCAGGAGGCGGCCCTGCGCGAGGGCGAGCGCCCGACAGCCGAGGCGGAGTGGGGTGTGGAGCCCGAGTCGGCGTGGGGCCGGATCGGCTCCGGCGAGTCTCCGGTGACGGGCGGCGGACGGCCGGTGGCGACGCTGCCGGGTGATTATCCGGCGTACTACCGGGCGGTGGCGGCGGCGTTGCGCGAGGGCGCGCCGAATCCGGTGACGGCGTACGAGGCGGCGGCCGCGCTCGACGTGCTGGAAGGAGCCCGCCGTTCGGCCGCGGAGGGTGTGGTGGTGTCGCTGTGAGCGAGCGCGACACGACTCCGGCAACGACTCCGGCAACGGCCCCGGCAACGGCCCCGGCAACGGCCCCGACCGTCGCCGAACTGGAGAAGCAGGAGCGCCGTCTGACGCTTCCCCGCTTCACCTACGAGGACGCCTGGACGCTGGGCACGCGCCTGGTGGAGGTGGCCCAGGCGCGCAACGCACCCGTGGCCATCGACATCCGACGCGGCCACCAGCAGCTCTTCCACGCGGCGCTCGACGGCTCCACCCCGGAGAACGACGCGTGGATCGACCGCAAGCGCCGCGTCGTCGAGCACTACGGCCACTCCTCACTGCTGGTCGGCACCCGCTACCGCGACAGGGGCACGACGTTCGAGGACTCCTCCCGCCTCGACCCGACCACGCACGCGGCCCACGGCGGCGCCTTCCCGATCCGCGTCACGGGCGCGGGAGTGATCGGCACGGTGGTCGTGTCCGGCCTGCCCCAACTGGAGGACCACGCCATGGTGGTGGAGGCCCTGGAAAGGCTCCTGGCAATACTGGAGAGCGCCCCGTAAGGGGCGCGGGGAACTGCGCGACCAGCCACGAACAACCCGCAGCCGCTCGACAACCGCAGCCCCCCACCCCCTCAGGCGTCTTTGAACTCCTGCCGCTGCCGTCCGAGTCCCTCGATCTCCAGCTCCACCACATCCCCGGCCCGCAGATACGGCTTGGGCTCTGGCTCGCCCATCGCCACCCCCGCCGGCGTCCCCGTGTTGATCACGTCACCCGGGTACAGCGTCATGAACTGGCTGACGTACCGGACGACTTCAGCGACCGGGAAGATCTGCTCGGCGGTCGTGCCGTTCTGCTTCAGGTCGCCGTTCACCCACAGCTTCAGCGACAGGTTCTGCGGGTCGGGCACCTCGTCGGCGGTCACCAGCCAGGGCCCCAGCGGGTTGAACGTCTCGCAGTTCTTGCCCTTGTCCCACGTGCCGCCGCGCTCGATCTGGAACTCGCGCTCGGAGACGTCGTGCGCCACCGCGTACCCGGCGACGTGCGCGAGCGCCTCCTGGGCCGAGCCCACGTAGCGGGCGGTGCGCCCGATGACGACCGCGAGCTCGACCTCCCAGTCGGTCTTGGTGGACGCGCGCGGCACGAGCACCGTGTCGTACGGCCCGACCACCGTGTCCGCCGCCTTGAAGAAGATCACCGGCTCGGCGGGCGGCTCGGCCCCGGTCTCGCGGGCGTGGTCGTGGTAGTTCAGCCCGATGCAGACGATCTTGCCGATCCGGGCGAGCGGCGGGCCCACGCGCAGCCCGGAGGCGTCCAGCACGGGCAGGTCGCCGGACTCGGCCGCCGTACGGATCCGGCCGAGCGCCTCCTCGTCGGCGAGCAGCGCCCCGTCGATGTCCTGAACCACCCCCGACAGATCCCGCAGGGTCCCCTCGGCATCGAGCAGCGCGGGCCGCTCCGACCCCGCCGTACCGACTCGCAGCAGCTTCATGATCACTATCTCCTGGGTGCAGCCATCGGAGGACTGGTCGATCCTCCAAGGTCGGCGTTGGGTCCGCAATACCCGGTTCACGGACTGGACCGGCCTCGCCCTCCGGGAGCCCTACAGCATCGCCGTGGCGGGCGCCGGCATGTCCCGGTACAGCACCGCCCGCTCCACCGCGCTCCACGTCGTACTGGTCACCACGTACAGCGCGGCGGCCAGCGGCACCACCGCCACGCTGACGAGGGTCAGGAAGGAGATGAACGGCATGACCTTCATGACCGAGGCCATCCCGGGCACCTGCTCCCCGGAGGCCCCCACCGCCGGGGCGGACGCGCCCGCCATCATCCGCTTCGACCGACGGAAGTTGAACACGGCGACCGCCGTGACGATCACGAACAGCCCCACGTACACGAGCCCCGCCGCCCCGAAGACCCCGCCGCCCTGGAGCGCGTCCGCCCACCGGTCACCGAGGGGCGCGGCGAACAGGGCGTGGGTGAGCAACTCGTTCGCCTCGCCGCCGATCGACGTGTTCGAGAACAGGTGGTAGAGCAGGAAGAACGCCGGCGCCTGGCACAGGCTGGGCAGGCAGCCGGAGAGCGGGGACACCTTCTCCTTGGCGTGCAGTTCCATCAGTGCCTTCTGGAACCTCTCCGGGTTCTTCCCGTGCTTCTTCCGCAGCTCGGCGATCTGCGGCTGGAGCGCGGCCCGCGCCCGCTGCCCGCGCGCCGCCGCCCGGGACAGGGGGTGGACGAGGAGTCGTACGAGCGCGGTGAACAGGACGATGGCGGCAGCGGCCGCCGAGGCGTGGAAGAGCGGCTGGAGCAGGTCGGCGAGCCGGCCGACCAGGTCGGCGAAGAGTGCGATGACAGCGGACATGGGTGGGTGAGCCCTCCGTGGGTCTCGTCGTGCCGGATGTGGCCGGTACGGCCTGCATGACCAGTACGGCCTGCGGGTTTCGGCATGACGAGCCGCGCGGGAGCACGCGGGAACCGGACCGGCGGTGCCGGACCCGGAGTGGGGAAAAGAGGCGTGCGTGCCCTACGCGGCCGTCAGGAGGACCCGTCCGGGCGCCCTGGGCCGCGTACGCCCCGGGGCGTCGGGATCTCGCTGGGGCAGGAACGCCGTACGGCGCTCACGGTCGCGGATGGCCGTCCGTACCCGCGTGGGTGCCACGGCGGGCGCGCACCGCGAGGCGATCAGCGCGCAGGCGACGAGGGCGGAACCGGCCGCGGCGGTCGCGGCGAAGGCGACGGCGGCGGAGAGGCTGCCCGCGTCGAGGACGGCTACCTCGAAGAGGAGGAGCAGGAGGACAGCGTCAGGACGCAGAGTGGTCCAGGTGCGGATCACCGCTCGCTCCTTCCTCCGGTCGCCCTACTCGTACCCATGTGCGCGTACGTACCTACACATATACAGGACGCCGTTGCGGGACGTCCGTGCGGGACGCCGTCATCTCACGCGCATGGAGCGCAACTTCCCCCACACGACGAGGCGGTACTTGGACGTGTACTCGGGCGTGCAGGTGGTGAGCGTGAGGTAGTAGCCGGGGTCGCGGTACCCGTACGACGGCTTCACGCCGCTGCGCGGGACGGGCCGTAGGACACCGCCGTCGCCGGGCGTGGTGCGCGCCAGGGTGCGGTCGACGACGTACGTGTAGACGGCCGCCCCGGTCTCGACGCGTACCTCGTCCCCGCGCCGGAGCCGGTTGATGTACCGGAAGGGCTCGCCGTGGGTGTTGCGGTGCCCGGCGAGGGCGAAGTTCCCGGCCTGGCCCGGCTGGGCCGTACGCGGGTAGTGGCCGACGTAGCCCTTGTTGAGCACGTTCTGCTTGCCGACGCCCTCGGCGACGGGGACGCGGAGGCCGAGGCGGGGGATGGTGAGGACGGCGTAGGCCTGGCTGAGGTCGGGGCGGGCGGAGGTGCTGCCGGTGGTCAAACGCCGGGTACGGGTGCCGTCGTCGGTGCCGCCCTGGGCGCCGCCGGAGTCGGCACGGCTCTCGGGCTCGGGGGTGGCCTGCGCGCCGGTGCCCGACCCGCCACCACCGTCATCACCACCGCCACTCTCCTCACCCGCCCCCCGCCCCCACTCCCGTTCCAGCGCCTCGACCTTGCGCTCGGCGCCCTCGCGGGCCTGCCGGTTGGTCCACCACAGCTGGTGGGCGACCAGGAGCAGCAGGACGACCCCTAGGGTGACGGCGAGTTCGGCGGAGGTCCACAGCAGGCGGCGGTACGCGGCACGGCGGCGCCGGGTGCCGTGGTGGACGACGGCGGGAGCCCGCATGCGTACGCCTCCTTTGCCGGGGGCCGCACGATAGGGCGCCTGCCCGCAACTCACCAGAGCGACGGGACACCGAACAGCGCCCGACCGCTTTTCACCTCCTTCTGACGGGCCTTCCAACCCCCCTTCCAATCCCCCTTCTCACAACCATTGGAAAAAACCCTGGAAGAAACCCGAGAAAGCGCTGTCGCACCTCTCGACAACACCACCTGCCACCCCTGACTCTTCCGGATGACGGCAGGTGCGCTCTCCCCGGGCGCTCCGCCGCGTCACCTCACCGTCGCCCCGGCACCCGCGCCGCGCCCCCTCGGAGCTGACATGACCGCATCACACAGACCCGGACCCGGTCCCGAAGGTCAGGACCAGACACACCAGGCGAACCCCACCCCCGGCACCACCCCTGACCCGGAACGTCGACCGTCCGCCTTCCGCCGCAGGGCGCTGCTGGCCGCCGCGGGCGGCGCGTTCCTCGGCGGCACCCTGGGCACGGGCGTCGCGCGCGCCGACGCGACGATCGCGGTCAACCCCGGTACGACGTACGGCACATGGGAAGGCTGGGGCACCTCGCTCGCCTGGTGGGCGAACGTCTTCGGCACCCGGACCGACTTCGCCGACATCTTCTTCACCACCAACTCGGTGACGTACAACGGCACGAGCCTGCCGGGCCTGGGCCTGAACATCGCCCGCTACAACCTCGGCGCGAGCAGCTGGAACAGCGTGGGCGGCACCACCATGGCCGCGTCGCCCAACATCCCCGCCTTCAAGCAGATCGAGGGCTACTGGCAGGACTGGAACAACGAGGACCCGACGTCCTCGGCCTGGAAATGGACGGCGGACGCGACGCAACGCTCCATGCTGACCAAGGCGGTGGCCCGGGGCGCGACGACCGAGCTCTTCGCCAACTCCCCCATGTGGTGGATGTGCCTGAACCACAACCCGTCGGGCGCCTCCGGCGGCGGCAACAACCTCCAGTCCTGGAACTACCGCCAGCACGCCTCGCACCTCGCCGCCGTCGCCCTCTACGCCAAGAACAACTGGGGCGTGAACTTCGCGACGGTCGACCCGTTCAACGAGCCGGCCTCCACCTGGTGGACCGCCACGGGCACCCAGGAGGGCTGCCACATGGACCCGGCGGTCCAGGCCCAGGTCCTCCCCTCCATGCGCAGCGAGCTGGACAAGCGCGGGCTGACGGGCGTCCGCGTCTCGGCCTCGGACGAGACGAACTACGACACGGCCCGCTCGACCTGGAGCTCCTTCAACTCGACCACGAAGTCCCTGGTCAACCAGGTCAACGTGCACGGCTACCAGGGCTCGGGCGGCCGACGCGACCTGCTCTACACGGACGTGGTGACGACGTCGGGCAAGAAGCTCTGGAACTCCGAGACGGGCGACGGCGACGGCACGGGCCTCACCCTCGCGTCGAACCTCTGCCTGGACTTCCGCTGGCTGCACCCCACGGCGTGGGTCTACTGGCAGGTGATGGACCCGACGGCGGGCTGGGCGATGATCGCCTACGACGCGGGCACGCTCCAGCCGACCACGATCCAGACCAAGTACTACGTGATGGCCCAGTTCAGCCGCCACATCCGCCCCGGGATGACGATCCTGGACACGGGCGTGGACTACGCGGCGGCGGCCTACAGCGCCTCGTCCCGCCGCCTGGTGATCGTGGCGGTGAACAAGTCGACCTCGGCCCAGACCCTGACCTTCGACCTCTCCCGCTTCGGCACGGTGACCGGCGGCTCGGGCGGCCTGGTCCCCCGCTGGAACACCCACACCTCCAGCGGCAGCGACCGCTACCGCTCCTACTCCGACATCCACCTGAGCGGCAAGACGGTGGCGGTGCCGTTCGCGGCGGGCGCGGTGCAGACTCTGCAGGTGGACGGGGTGGTGATGTAGGCGTCACCGACGTGGCCAGAGGCCGTCTTCACGGCCCTGGCCCGGTCCCGGTTCGTACGCGGCGGAGGGCCCAGGCGCCCGCGTCTCCATGACCATGCGGCCCTCCGCCCCCGCGATGCGGTGCACGTCGAGTCGACCTCGTCTCCCTGTGCACCGTGCCGGCTCAGGTCGCGACGTAGCCGCCGTCGGCGAGGAGCACCGTGCCGGTGATGTAGCTGGCCTTCTCGGAGGCCAGGAACACCACGGCCTCGGCGATCTCCTCGGGTTCGCCGGCGCGGGTGAGCGGTGTGTTCTGGCTGAACTCATCGAACATCTCGCCCACCGTGTCGACGGCCGTGTCGGTCCGGATCGGGCCGGGCGCCACGGAGTTGACGCGAACGCCCGCCGCGCCGAACTCGACGGCCCACGACCGGGTCAGCGAGTCCATCGCGGCCTTGGAGGCGTTGTAGACGGAGCCGACCGGGGTGCCGATCTGCCCGGCGGCCGACGACACGTTGACGATCGCGCCCTTCTTCTTGGCCACCATGGCCGGCGCGAGCGCGGCCGTCAGGAAGTAGGACGCACGGACGTTGATGTCGAACACCTGCTCGTATCCGTCGAGCGACTGCTCGGGGGTCGTCGAGAACGGGAAGATGCCCGCGTTGTTCACGAGCACGTCCACCTCGCCGACCTCCTCGGCGAGCCTGCGGACGTCGTCGATGTTGGCGACGTCCGCGACGACGAAGTGGCCCGTCCCGCCCGCCTGCTCGATCAGCTCGACGGTCTCCTTGCCGAGCTCGGCCCTGCGCCCGGTCACGTAGACGGTGGCACCCGCCTCCGCGAGCTTGACCGCGATCGCGCGGCCGATGCCCGAGGTGGCGCCGGTGACGAGTGCCTTCTTGTCCTGAAGTTCGTTGGTTGACATGTCAGCCAGCTTGGCCGCGCCAGATCGTCAGCACATAAATTCCGCATATAGCGCCTGGTCGGGCCAGGTCAAGTGCTTCGCGCAGCATCAGCTGGTCAGCGCCGGTGTGCGCAGCCCGAAGTAAAGGCGCACGTACCGCGGCAGCCGGTAGCGGCCGAGTACGAGCGGCTCGATCAGGTGCACGCCCGCGAGCGACTCCAGCACCAGCTCGATCTCACCGAGGTCGGACCCGGACATCTCCGCCGCCTTGTGGCTGTCGATCACCTCGACGTCCTGGCGCGCGAAGCACATGAGCATGTGCCGTTCCGGATCGCTCAGCTCCTTCTCGGCCGCGATCATCGGGCCCAGCATCGCGGCGCAGTCGGACGGGATGGCGTCGGCGAGCCTGCTCTCCCGCTCCATCTGCAGCAGAAACATCCCGATCGTCCAGTGAGGACGCGAGCTGAGCCTGCCGCCGATCACCCTGATCGGGCTCGGCAGTCGCGAAAGGCGTTCCAGCAGCACCTCGGCCTGCTCGGGCTCCGCGTCCGCGCGCACCGGGCCGAGGGTCCTGCGGAAGAACTCCCGCGCCTCCGGCTCGGTCAGCCCGGCGATCTTCACCCAGGTCACCCCCGGCAGCTCGTTCAACCGGCTTACGCTCGTGAGGATCATCGCCGTGCCGGGCGTGGCGAGATCGCGTACGGTCGCCGCGTCCCGCACGTCGTCGACCACGACCAGGAACCGCTTGCCGCGCGCCTTCTCCCGCCACAGCGCGGCTTTGTCGCCGACGGGGTTCTCCACGCCGACCGCGCGCAACAGCTCGCCCGCGACGTCGCTGCCCCTGACGAAGATCTGCCCGTCCGGGAAGCGATCCTTGACGAGGTGGCCGATGCGGGTGGCCAGCGCGGTCTTGCCGCTGCCCCGCATGCCGGTGATGCCCACGGTGCCCGGCAACGTCCGCAGAGCCTGCTCGATCTCCTCGGCGCGGCCGGTGAAGTCGATCAGGTCCGGCAGCAGTTGCTCCGGCCTGCGCGGCGGGATGAGGTCGCCGTTGAGGATCTGCGCGTGGACCTTGCGCAGCTCCGGCCCTGGTTCAAGGCCGAGTTCCTCGTTGAGGTGTGCGCGCGCCTGGTGGAAGTGGTCAAGTGCTTCGCCCTGCCTGCCCTCCAGGTAGAGCGCGCGCATCAGGACGGCGCGCGGTCGTTCCCTGAGCGGGAAGGCGGCGACGTGCTTCTGCAGCTCCAGCACGTCGAGCTCGCGTTCGAGGCAGTCCTCGCGCGCCTTGAGCCGGTAGTCGCCGAGCCGTACCCGTTGCGCGTCGAAGTAGGCGCTCCGGAGGCCCTCCAAGGGCTCGCCGCGGCATTCGTCGACGATCTCCGCGCGGACCGTGTACCCGCCGTCCCTGGACTTCAGGTGCAGCTCCGGAAGCGCCTTGCGGATCTTGTACATGTACGTCCGCAACGCCATCACCGCGCTCGGCGTCGGGTCGTCCCAGACCATGCCGATCAGCTGGTCGTTGCTCAGCCGGATGCCGTTGTTCAGCAGCAACGCCGCCAGCACCGCCCGCTGTTGGCGTGGCCCCAGTTCGACCTCCTCCTCGTCGCGCCAGGCTCGTACCGGACCCATCAGTGAGAAGCGCAGGCTCATGCGACAGCACAACGCACGCGCACTTCCCCTGCTTCCCCGTATCTCCTCTCCTCTCCGGGCGAATTGCTGTGGCCAGAGAGCAACATGATGAGTTGGGACCTCTATCCCGTTGTGCGAATCGGCATTTTATGGCCTCTTCCAGAGGTCAGTACGGTCGCATTCATGGACTGGAACTTACGGACTGCAGAAGAACTCGCGGCCGCCTTACGCGCCGGTGAAGTGACATCGGTGGAGCTGACCGACGAGGCGATCGCTCGTATCGAGCGGGACGACAAGGTGATCAACGCGATCTGCGTGCCGGACTTCGACCGTGCGCGGGCCGCCGCGCGCGGCGCCGACCAGGCGCGTGCCCGAGGCGAGGACCGGCCACTGCTCGGTATTCCGGTGACGGTCAAGGAGTCCTACGACATCGCCGGGCTGCCCACGACCTGGGGTATGCCGATGCACCGGGACTTCGTGCCGGCCGAGGACGCGGTACAGGTGTCGCGGCTCCGGGCCGCCGGCGCGGTGGTGCTCGGTAAGACCAATGTGCCCTTGGGGCTGCAAGATATCCAGACCTTCAACGAGATCTACGGCACCACCAACAACCCGTGGGATCATGCTCGCACGTCGGGCGGATCGTCCGGTGGATCGGCGGCGGCCCTGGCGTCCGGATTCGGCTCGCTGTCCATCGGCTCCGACATCGGCGGTTCCTTGCGCACCCCCGCGCATTTCTGCGGTGTCTACGCGCACAAGCCGACGCTCGGGCTGGTGGCGAACCGCGGTATGGTCCCGCCCACCACGCCGGCATTGCCGGTCGACCTCGACCTCGCCGTCGTCGGCCCGATGGCGCGCACCGCCCGCGACCTCACACTCCTGCTCGACGTCATGGCCGGGCCGGACCCGCTGACGCTGGGCGTGGCGCACGACTTGACCCTGCCGCCCGCACGTCACGAGCGGCTACGCGACTTCCGGGTCCTGGTCCTCGACGAGCATCCGTTCATTCCGACCGGGTCCGCTGTGCGGGCCGGCGTGAACCGGGTGGCCGACGCGCTTGTCGACGGCGGCGCCCACGTCGAACGGCACACTCCGCTGCTGCCCGACCTGGCCGAAGCCGCGACGCTCTACATGCGGTTGCTGTTCTCGGGCGCCGTTGCGCGTTTTCCCGTCGAGGCGTACGAGCAGCTCCGGACCCGCGTCGCCGGACTGAGCGCGGACGACCAGAGCCTCGGCGCGGCGCGGCTGCGCGGGATGGTGTTCAGCCACCGCGACTGGATCGAGGCGAACGACCGTCGCGAGCTCCACCGTCACGGCTGGCGGCAGCTCTTCGCCGAGTTCGACGCCGTGGTGTGCCCGATCACGCCGACTCCCGCGTTCCCGCACGACCACGACCCCGATCTGCTGGAACGCCGGATCGACATCGACGGCGTCGAGTACCCGTACCTCGACCAGCTCGTCTGGGCCGGTCTGGCCACCATGCCCGGCCTGCCCGCCACCGCCATACCGGCGGACCGGTCCTCCGAGGGACTGCCGGTGGGAGTGCAACTCATCGGTCCGATGTTCGAGGACCGCACCCCGATGCGGCTGGCCGAACTGCTCGAGCAGAGGATCGGCGGCTTCCAGGCACCGGAGTAGGGCGTACTACCGGGTGTCCGTCGAGGATCAGGCGTCACCCGGCGGGCCGGAGGGGTGGCGGTGCGGCCGTCGCCCCGGTGGGCAGCCGTCGGCCCGGTGGGCAGCCGTCGCCCCGGTGCCCGGAGGACGCGGGGCGGGGCGGCGCGGATTCTGTGAACCCCGGTCGCCCCGCTTATGCCCACGGGCCCCCCTCTGCTCACATAGCAATCATGACCAGAGGCATACCGCGGGCGGGGGCACGGAGCGGGCAGCTCCGGCGGATCGCAGAACGCCGAACCCGTACGACAGGACAAGGCACCCGGGCGCCGCTCGGAGCACGGCGCCCGGGACACCGACACGGAGCACCGCGGCGGACGGGCGGCGCCGACGGCACCCGGCAACCGATCGCCCCACCCCCGCAAACAGCCGGCTGGGGCAACCGCCTCGCCGTGACAGCGGCGATGCTGCCGGGCCTGGCCGCGGTCGCCGCCCTGCTCTTCACCTGGGTGTCCGTGACCCAGGTGTCCGAGGAACTGGCCATCTCGGAGCAGGGACAGCTTGCGGATCGCTACGACAGGGCCCTGGAACGCCTCACCAACGACTCCGCGACCATCCGCCGCGGCGCTGTCTTCTCGCTCCAGGGCATCATGGAGGACTCCCCGCGCCGACAGCCGGCGGTGATCGACACGCTGTCCGCGTACATCCGCGCCCACGCCACCAAGAAGCTGTCGGCGCCCGAGAAAGCCCCCGACGTCCAGGCGGCACTCTCCGTACTGGCCCACCGCGACCCGGCCCACGACGGCGCGGCGCCCCTCGACCTCAGGGGCGTGCACCTGACCGGCGCGAGCCTCCAGGGCGCCGACCTGACCGAGGCGAACCTCACGGGAGCGGTGCTCACGAACGCCGATCTGAAGGAGGCGGACTTGTCGGGGGCGAAGCTGCGCCGCGCCTCGCTGAAACAGGCTGACCTGGAGGGCGCCACTCTCGCCGGAGCCGACCTGACCGCAGCCGTCCTGACCGACGCCAAGCTCTTCGAGGCGACCCTGACGGACGCCCTGCTGGGCTCGGCCAACCTGTCCTCCAGCGCCCTGACGCAGGCGGACCTGCGCAACGCCTACCTCAGCAATGCGAACTTACGTCGGGCAGACCTGACGGACGCGGACCTCAGCGGGACGTATCTGGTCGGAGCGAACCTCGCCGAGGCCGCCCTGGACGCCGAACACCTGGACGAAGCGGACCTGACGGACGCGCACCGCCCGGAGGGCGACCTGCCGCCCTCCCCGCCGCCCACCACACCCTCTCCACCAACTCCACGAGCCGACCCGGGGAACTCGCGATCGTAAGAAGGCCACGTACGCACACCTACTGGCCTGCGAATATCTGATGCTTGTCAACCAACGGCAGTACGGTGTCCCCCATGCGCCCCGACACCTCCGCCGAGAACGTCGACCACCACGCCGAAGCGGCCCGCCTGGAGCGGACCGCCGGAATCCACCCCGAGGACGCCGAACACCTGCTCGTGCAGGCCGCGGCCCACCTGGAACTGGCCGGCGCCCGCCCCGAGGCGACGGCACTCTACGACCGCCTGCTGTCGTCCTCCACCCCCCTGGAGAACCCCCACCTCGTACGCGCTCTCAAGGCGTCCAACCTCTGGGAGTACGGCCACGAGGCGGAAGCGAGGGCGATCATCGAGGGCCTCCGTGCGGCCGCTCCCCGCGACGCGGCCCCCTGGGTGATCGCGGCGGAGTCCCTGGAGGCCCACGACGAGCTGCAAGCGTCACAGGACACCTTCACCGAAGGGGCGACCCTCCTCCTCTCGGACGTGACGGACCCCCCGTACGCGACCCACGCCCTCCTCTTCGGCCGCCACCGAGTACGCCGCATGCTGGGCGCCCCGCACGACGACTGGGACGCCCTCGCGGACACCCTCCACTCGTCCTCGGTGTCCCTGGACGAACTCCACGACCCCAAGCGCGTCTGGTCCCTGGGCTCGGACAACCCGGCGGAACTGGAAGCGGAGATCTCCCGCCTCCAGGCCGAACTGGGCGCCTACAGGGAGGCCCTCTCCCGTCCGTTCCCGGTAGCGGTCCTCCACTGGCCGACGAGCGAACTCCAGGAACTGCTGGAGGCGTACCCGACACTGTCCGAGGAGTACCCCTCACACCCGGAGCACCTCACGACGATAGAGGGCTCCCTACGCGAACTCTCCGCCTCGGGCACACCGAACCTGGGCATCGTGACGGGCACGGTCCCGTCCTACGAGGCCTTCGCGGCCTCGGAGGGCACGTCACCGAACGACTCGTCCCTCCTCCCCCAGTACGCGACGACACTGGCGGCGCGGGGCCGGGCCGTGGCGTGGCCTCCGCAGAGGGGGACGGTGTGCTGGTGCGGGTCGGGGCGGGCTTACGAGGGGTGCCACGGGGCGTAGGCAGGCCCACGGCCCCACTCCCAGGCACTGGCTGCTCTCTATGCGGAGTGGGGCCGATACGTAGTCGTCTCAGTTGTTTCGCTTGAACCAGTTGAGGTCGCAGAGGTCTGGGTCGCCCCAGTACTCAAAGAGGCGAGGAGCCTGCCGGCTTCCATCGACGTACAGCCCCGCGCCGTAGGAGTCACCCTCTTCGGCGCTGTCCCAGTAGTCACTGATCCTCTGGAACCTCAGCGAGACGGGGTAGTCGGCACCGTCAGCGCTGCCCAGTTCCCACGTCCCGCTGCCCTTTCTCTGCTCTGAGGGGCCCCTGGCCTCCTCAAGGCCCACCGGCAACCCCGTGGTCGTGAATGTCCCATCACCTTTGAGGATCACCGAGCGGCCTTCTGCATCTCGGTAGGTGCCGACCAGATCCTGACTGGCCAGTCCGGGTGGCCGTCGGCCCTCCCCTGGGCAAGGTGAATACTGGGCGGAGCACCCTGCCATGGTCGAGGCTGCAGCCAGAACCAGTGCCCCCACAAGGCCGCCGATCAGTCGGTTCATGTCCGCCCCCTGCACAGTCGACGCGGGCCAGTGTCACAGACGACTGATCAGCAACGTCGTTTCAGGGGTTGAGGCCTGGCCACCCACCGCCGGCCAGCCGCTAAGCCATCCCGGCGTGCCCCCAAGATGCCGCCGCGCCCCCAACTCCGCCCAACAAACAAGCCCACGCCCACGCCGCCCCACCCGGCCCCCGCTTTCCCCAGGCCGCCCGCTCGCTTCTCCCTCGTGCTTGGAGCGGCCCGGGTCAAGGGTGGCCCGCAGGGCCATCGCCGAAGGCGACGCGCAGCGCCCTTGATGCGGGCCGCGGAGGGACGACACTGGCTGGGAAGCGTGCGGCCCAACGGCACCTGGCCTACCCTTGCCCGGCTGCGACCTGCCTCTGGGCCTCTACATCACCCGCCCTGCGCCGGCAGAATTGTCCCGTGTCCGACGCCATCCCCTCCTCCCCCGCCGTTTCCGCCCGCATGAGCCGACAGGTCAGCAAGGACACGGCCTGCGAGCTGGCCGTCCGACGCCTGCTTCACGCGGCTGGCCTGCGCTATCGCGTCGAGTACCCGGTGCCCGGGATGGCCCGCCGCCGCATCGACGTGGCCTTCACCTCGGTCAAGGTGGCCGTCCTGATCGACGGCTGCTTCTGGCACGGCTGCCCCGAACACGCCACACATCCGAAGGCGAACGCCCACTGGTGGCGGCAGAAGTTGGACCGCAACATGGCCCGTGACACGGAGACGACCGAACACCTCACGGCCGCCGGGTGGGAGGTGCTGCGCTTCTGGGAGCATGAGGCGCCGGAGGATGTGGCGTTGCGCGTCACGGCGGCGGTGGAGCGGCGGAAGGCCCAACACGGGCGGGAGAGGAATCGTTGAGCGGACTGACCTTTGTCGACGTGTGCTCGGGGGCCGGTGGGCTCGCCCTGGGACTGGAGCGTGCCGGCTTCGAGCCGAGGCTGCTGCTCGACGAGGACGATGACGCCTGCCTGACACTCCGAACCAACCGGCCGCAGTGGAACGTGCTTCAGGCGGATCTTATGGACTTCGACCCGAGCGAACATCCCCACAGCTACGACGTGGATCTGTTGTCCGCGGGGCTGCCCCGGGTCAAGTCCAACGCAACGGCCGTTCGGTCCGAGTCCGGGAACGAGGAGCGGCTGCTGAAGGCCGCCGTATACCTCGCCCACGCGATTGGTCCTCGGGCGCTACTCGTCGAGAACGTGCCCACTCTGGCCCACAGCGACAAGTTCCGAGACTTCCGGGAGTTCGCCCGCGCAGAACTGGACCATCTCGGTTACCAGTTCAGCTGGTTCGTCCTGAACGCCGCCGACTTCGGGGTGCCGCAGGACCGGCAGCAGGGGCTGCTCGTTGCGATCAAGAAGCGGTGGTTCCCGGCGTTCCACCCGCCGGTCCCCACCGTGACGGACCATGTGTCGGTCGGTGAGGCCCTGGAATCCTCCATGCGGTCGCGTGGCTGGAAGGACGCCGAGCGGTGGGCGGCCCAGGCGACCACCGTGGCTCCCACACTGGTCGGTGGTTCCAAGAACCGCGGGGGTGCGGATCTGGGTCCGGCCGGCAGCAAACGGAAGTGGGAGAAACTCGGGGTGAACGCCCACTCGCTGGGCGACGAGATCCCGGGGCCGGACTTCGTCTGGGCGCCCGACCTGGGCAGAGAGGGCCTGGTGCGGCTCACGGTGGACCAGACGGCCATGCTCCAGGGCTTCCCTCCGGACTGGGAGATCACCGGTAGGAAGACCGCCCGATACCGGCAGATCGGCCACGCCTCACCGCCACCGGTGGGCGAGGCACTCGGTAGGGCGATCGCCGAGGCGCTGCGTTCCTGAACGAGGAATTATCAGGCCACTCCGGCCGGCTACACTTCCACCTCATGACCCCAGCACCTCAACCGGACGCAAACCAGAACAATCCCCCCTTTATCGTGGACCTCTTCGCGGGACCGGGCGGGTTGGACATCGCGGCTGAAGTGCTCAAAGTTCCCACTATCGGCGTGGAATGGGAGAAATCAACCCGGGCCACCCGCAAGGCCGCAGGTCTGCGCACCACCGAAGTCCGTGACGTGGCGAAGGTGAACCCGCTTGACCCCGAGGTCGTTTCGGCTCGCGTCCTCACCGGCGGCCCGCCCTGCCAGACCTACTCAGTGGCGGGCAACCGAGAGGGGCACAAGGCTTTGGAAGAGGTGAAAGACCTTGCCGAGCATGTGGGAGCGAGTCAGAGCGTCAAGGCTCTGGAAGACGCCTGGTCAGAGGTGAATCGCCGAGCCGAGGAACTGTCGTGGGCCGACGAGCGCACGGGACTGGTTTTGCAACCCCTGCGGTGGATCGTCGAGAAGAAGCTCAAGGCCGAGCCCTACGAGGTGGTCGTACTGGAGCAGGTGCCCACCGTGCTACCCGTCTGGGAAAAGTACCGTGACATCCTTCGCGCGCTGGACTACGACGCCGACTGCGACATCCTGCATACGGAGGAGTATGGGGTGCCACAGACGCGTCGCCGGGCGGTACTGATCGCCCGCTACCGGGGGAGCACAGGACAAGGCCTCGACTTCCCTCGGCTGACGCATCAGCGCTATCGCAAGGGAGCGAAGCGACTCACCGCCCAGGAACCAGAGACGCCGAACAACGCCCTGCAACAAAACTCGCTCTTCGACCCTCCACGCCGGCCCCGGAGGCGGGAACCATGGGTCTCGATGAGCGACGTCCTCAAGGACACGCGATCCACGGACTTCGTCGTACGCTCGAACTACGGATCGGGTGGCGACCCCAAGAAACGAGGACTCCGCACGTCCGACCAGCCGGCCGCCACCGTCACCGGCAAGGTGAGACGCAACAAGGTGTACGACCTCAAGGGCTTCGACGCGAACGGCGAACCCGAACTCGGCCCGGAGCAGGAGCGTTTCACGCTCCGCGAGGCCGGCCTGCTGCAGACCTTCCCTGCCGCGTACCCCTGGCGAGGCACCGACGTCGCACAGCAGATCGGCAACGCGATCCCGCCGCTCCTCGCCCTCCACGTTCTGTGCACTGCACTGGGGCTGGACGAAGAACGAGAGCAGCGAGCCATCGAAGCGCTCAAGAACTGGCGCCCGCCTCGCCGAGGCGGGGACGCTGAAATCTGAACGAATTACCGCAAAAGGCACACCTCAGCAGAATTTGACAGCTTACTCGACGTCAAATTTAATTTGATATGCAATTTGCCGCCCTGCTCCTGACCTGCAACTTTACAATCGGATCAATCCATTCCGATGACTCTTAAGGCTTGCAATGCAGGTTCTCGATTACTTAAGATCCAAGCTCAGTTGACTTGTGGTGCCATGGATTACCGCAAGGAAAAGTGCTCACGCTTCAAGAACGAAGGCCCGGCACGGACTGGCATCCGCACCGGGCCACGTTCGGAGCGTTCTACGTCAGGTGGGTTCGGCCGTCCAACAACCGGTCGTACTCACTTGACGAGCACTACGGCCGAGCGCTGGCCCATTAGCGGGCAGCTACCTGACTAACGCATCCTGCGACTGCCGTAATCGTCGACAGGACCGCGAGGAGAACCGGAATCCACCAGTCGGGATCCCGCCTCTGCCTCTTGCGCCCCTTGCGACTACTGCTCATCGCGGCTCAACTCCTTACCCGGGTTGGTGCCAACCCGCCTGCTGGCAGGGCCGACGCCTCGGTACCCAGCCGAGACGAGTGGGGCCGGGCGTAGTCGAGTTGGGCTACACCCTACAGTCCTTGATCCAGCCCGCAGAACCCTTTCTCCTCGACACCAGCGAGTAGAGACGAAGTGCGCGGTGAGATAGAGCACTTGACGGGACGACAGAAACAGATTCTGCGGTCACCGCCCCCAACACCCCTACGAACACGGCCTGTACCGCCTGCCGGTAGGGATGTGCCCACAGGCCAGTCCGCACCCTCCTCGCTCTCCTCCTTCCCACGTGTCGGCGGCAACGCGTACCGCCGCGGCCGGCCCTGGAACAGGCCATCGCGGATCTGGAGGCCTGACAGTCCGGCGAGTCTGTGGAGGCACCCGAGTACAGGCAATAGGAAGGGCACCCGTTCACCGGCAGGCGCCCCTTCCCTTTCAGCCCTGAGGTGCCCGTCCCCTGATGGGGGCCGTCTCGAAGAGTTCCGTGAAGTACGCGGTGAGAGCGGCCACTGACTCCTCCGGGACCGGTTCCTCGTCGGGTCCGGTCGGCAGATGGTGTCGCTGTACCGGGGGCGCGGACTCGGCCTCCGCGATCCAGCTGCGGAGCGCCTCGGGGTCACGTGGCTCGTCCGAGGCGAGCGCGTCGTAAACCAGGGTGGCACCGGCGGTGTTGATGGCCGCAATGAGGCCGTTGATCTCGCGACCGGTGCCTGCCACCCCTCGTTCCATGATCCGCACCAGGGCCTGGGCCGTCGGGCGGTGGTCGACCAAGTCCATGCGTAGCGCGTTGTGGATGAGGTCTTGGTTGGAGCAGGCTGCCACCACCGGTGCGTAGTCCCGGCCGTTGCGGAACATCTCCGCCGCCCACCACAGGCGGGAGAAACACTGACGGTCGGGCGCTCCCTTGAAGCGGGCCGAGTTGATGCGGGGCTCGTTCCGACCCTGCGCGGGCCCAGGAGCGTGTCGCCACGCCACGTAGTCCGGCGCGACGCCGAGCGCGAGATGGTTCCAAATCCCCTTGTCCGCGGCCTCCCTCCGGGTGAGACGGAGAGCCGCGTGCAACCGGGGCGCCAGCCACCCGTCCGCATCCGTCCGGTTGTCCCTGAATTGGTGCAAAGCGTCGTCGACGAGATCCCTCAGAGGTTCGACGGCCCACCGGGCATCGTCCTCCGGCAGGGGTTCGACGACCTTGGCCAGATCCACGCCTCCGTGCCCCTGGACTCCTCTGAGGAGGTCCTCGGTAAGGAAGGGATCGGCAGCCGTCGCAGAGAGCAGGCCCAGCCGCTGGGGAAGGTGGTGCGGCTTCTCGATCACGCGCTGTCCTCTCGGTTCATCTGCTGCAAGGCGCGCAGGACGTTGGCGAGTGCCTTGCTCGCACCGGCGCGGCGTACGGCGGCGTAGTGGACGCGAGTCTGGAGCTCCACCCATCCCGAATCGCTGATCCGCCGGCGGTGCACCTGGCGGAGCGCTTCCTCGGCGCCAAGGCCCGGCACGACGTCGGGAAGCATCTCCCGCAGGACTTCCCCCCGCCAGTCGGTGGGGAAGACGGGCGAGCCGTCGGGTTCGACCTCCAGGTCGCCCACGGAGCTGTGGAACACCGCGGTCCAAACGTCGGTGGCCATCTGAGAGAGCAACAGCTCGTGGACCTTGTTCTCGATCCCCCCGCTCTCGCCACCGAGGAGATCGGAGAATCCCTCGACGTCAGTGTTGATCATCACCAGAGGCAGTCGGCCTGAGGCGTCAACGACCCACGGCGCATCGGCGTAAGGCCGCAGCCATTCCCGCGCGCTCTTGGAGAAGCTCGCCTGCTTCACGTCGAGGCGCAGACCGCCGAGCGGCTCCTCGGCCGCCAGGTCGACGGTCCAGTCGCCGTCGGTCTCGGTGATCGACCGGCCCTGTACGCCGTCGATCGTTGCCACGGCGTGGACCGCGAGGTCGGCGCGACCCACATGGTCGTCACGGAGCACCTCGATCTCACCGGACCACTCCTTGCTCCCCGGCGCGTCCTGCCGAAGGTCAACGGTGGTGCGCACGTTCGTGTCACCGTCGGTCAGGACCGCCAGGACCCTCAGATCGCTCCAGGGGGCGTCAGGATCGGTGGCGCCTGGCGGCAGTGTCGCGGACAGGCCGATCCTGGCCGAGATCCATTCCTCGTGCTGCGCCACACCCAGGGCCACGGTCCGCTGGGGGGTGGAGTACGCCGAGGTGTCCAGATGATCACGAGTGCCTTCCGGCAGCCTCAGGGACGCCGAGGTCACCCTCAAGGTGATCGGGCGGTTGAGTCGCTTGTACGGATAGAACTTCATGCCTCACTCCCCCGCGCCGGCACGGAGTTCGAGTACGAGTCGCGTGAGTTCGGTACGGACCGTATGGCTCGCGGCGTCGGTGGAACCTCGGAAGACGGCTCGGCGCGCTCGTGGCGTGAAGCGGAGCACTCCGTCCGCGACCTCACAGCCCTCCACGGCGACGAGTTCAGCCCAGTCGAGCCTGGGTCGGCTGCCCGACCGAACGTCCAAGAGGACCACCGGGGTCATCGCCGGCAGTTCGTCGACGCGTGGCAGCTTCACCTCGGCGGTGATCCGCCACTCCCCTCCGGCGCCGATCTCGGCGTCCAGCCCGTCCAGTTCCGGCAGGGCCGACCCGGAGCCACGCTTCGGTGCGGCGCCCTTGCGTGGGACGGTGAGCTTCTTGCGCAGCTTGGCACTCTCCTGCGAGCCGGCACTCCTCGGCCGGACGACCAGACCCTTCACCGCGGCGTTGACCTCCGTGGTCAACCTGGAAATGCGGTGGTGCGCGGTGTGCGACCAGCGGAGGGTCAGCTCCTCGGTCTGCCCCCAGCGGTCGTGTTCGGGCGGTTCGGCGGCACGTAGGAACTCCTCGGCCTCCTCCGCGAAGGGCGCGGACTCTCCCGCTGCGCGGCCGACCAGAAGAACCGCCTGAAACGGATTGACGCCCAGCGGCAGCCCGGAGACGCCGGACTTCTTTATGGTCATCCGGCTTCCGCGCAACGAGTGGACCTGGTTGGGCACGCCGTCGTCGTCCTCCGCCGCTGTGACCAGGAGCACTCCCGGGTGGATGCCCAGCGTGCCACGGGCTCCTCCGGACAGGGGCAGCCGCAACGGCACCGTGCGGAGCGCCACCTGCCCGGCCTCAGTGAGCCGGTCCACGGTCGTCCCCTCGAAGAAGGCGCGCAGCGCCCGGGTGCGCGACGGTTGCTTTTCGGAGGGGTCGACCTTCTCCTCCTCGATGACGACCTCGCCGTTGCGCAGCGTGCGGACCGAGGTCTCCAGCAGCGGGAGCCTGCTGCCGCCGCCGGTCATGGCCGCCCAGAAGTCCCGGCCCAGCGCCTCGACCAAGCGTCGGTGCATGGCGCGGATGTCGCGGGTCCCGTCGTCGCTCCCCTTCTCCTCGTCGTCGGCCAAGTCCGACTCGGCCTGTTCAAGGCTCGCCACGTCATGGGCTCCGACGATGAGGAAGGACGTGCCGGGCTCCTCGCTGTCGCGGGTGAGGTGAAGGCGTTCGGCCGTCTCCTCGTCCGCCCACCAGGAACGGACCACCTCCGCGCCGGGTGTCTCCGGGTCGGGGCGACCGAGCCAGGCGGGGCCCGCATACGGGCTGCCGTCGACGGAACGCCACGGCAGCTCCAGTCGTCCGATGACACGGCGCTCGGTGCGTCCCTCATGAGGGTCGGAAAGCGTGGAATTGATCAACACCATGCCGAGCGCGCTGGCCGCCCAGAGCGTCGCCTTGCCGAGCCCGTACGAACCGCCCGCGCCTCGGCCCGACTTGAGACTCTCCAACTGTCGGCGGACGACGGCCGCGAACTTGCCGTCGTCGTAGTCGTCACCGGTGAGTCCGGAGGCATTGTAATCGTCGATCCGCAGAAGGATCAGGCGGCCCTTCTCGAACATGTCCCGCACGCCGGCGTCCACGACACGTCCGACCTTTTGATCTGATGCGGACTCGGAAACCGCCTGGTAGTGGGGCTGGAGATCGTCCCAGAGGATGGCGGCACGGAACGCCTCCAACGCCTCACCGGTGATTTCGTGGATGGTGTATCGCACCCGGACCGGACGGCCGTTCTTCACAAGGCGCTCGTCGAGGCTGTTCTGGCAGGTCTCCCGCGCGAGCACCTGGACGTCGGCGTCGAAGGCAAAGGCCGCCGCGTTACCGCCGTCGCGCCCGCCGTCCTGATAGCCGGGCCGGTGGTACCAAGTGACAGGAAGACCTGCCAGCGTGTCGGTGGTGCGGGTGTGCACCGTGCCGAGGTCCGTGCCGAGCGCCTTGGCGATCTCCCCCATGACTGTGGGACGCGGGACCGAACGCTTGGTGATCCACGCCGAGACCGCGGCCCGGGTCAGCCCCAGCTCCTCCGCCAGCTCCGCCTGCGTCTTGTTCGCGAGCTTGAGCTGACGCGCCAACCATGGCCCGAACTCCTCACCGGCCTCCATGTGGCCTCCCACTCCCCGCTGTTATGCCGTTGTACCTCCGGTCACGGACAGGCTAATTTGACGCCAGGAGGAACGTCAACTGATGCTTGACGTCACCTCGTTCGGCAGCAGTGACAACCATCCATCCAGTTCGCCCTATTTGCCCGATTCAGGCACTCCGCCCAGGAGTGTCGGGTGAGCGAGAAGGCTACGCAAGGACCGACCCGAGAATCCCGGACGCAAACATCACCGCAAAGTGGATGCGTCAACTCCAGTAAGTAGTCCGGGAATTGGGAGTGACACGAACGGGTGAAGCACTCTAGGATCGTCAACAGCGGAGGTGTCCGCCTCACTCGGGAACTCCCGTGTGACAACGGGTGAGTTGTGCCCACTTGCCTTTGCACGACCCCGAACGAGCCCGCGATACGGGGATCCTCGACAAGAATCGGAGGAAGCGGAAACTCATGGAAGACCCTCCCGGGGAGGAGGAGACGGAATCTCCGTATGCCTGCTCCCCTCATTCACAGCGCGAAATTCACTCTGTGCATCTGCAGCTTTCTTTGGCCAGGTCCGACGTGGAAAAAAAGCAGATTCTTGACTCGTTCGACATGACGATCGAGGAATTCAGCGATCTCTTCGAACACCGTTCCGGACCCACCGGTCTCGACGACGACTGACCCTGGGTAGCCCGGTGTCCCCTCGGCGCCGGATCAGCGGGATCACGGGGTCGCCGAACCATATCTCCCCAGGTCAAACAAGCCAGGAACCGCTCCGCGCCGAACTTCGTCGTCAGTATCACGTCAGCTATCCATCGCAGGAGCCGTGAAGAAGCAATGTCCACTTCCCTGCCGCCGGTCATTTCCACCGTCATCGAGCAGTCCTCTCGCGTCCTGCAGACCTACGAGGTCGATCCCGGTCTCGTCCCGGAACACGCCAACGGAGAGCGCCGCATCACCCAAGGCGGATACGGCGACCGTCAACTCTTCGAACTCGTACAGAACGCAGCCGACGAGATCGCCGCCGAGCCCGGGGGTTCCGTCCAGGTCGTCCTCACCGACAGGCATCTCTACTGCGCCAACGAGGGCGAGCCGGTGACGGCCGAGGGAGCCGAAACCATTCTCCGAATGAGCATGTCGCGCAAGCGAGGTGGCCAGATCGGCCGTTTCGGCGTGGGCGTGAAATCCGTCCTGGTCGTCACCGACACCCCGCAGTTCTTCAGCAGTTCTGGCTCCTTCGGGTTCGACCGTGAATGGGCATTCGCGAAGATCCGTTCGGTACCAGGTGTGCGGGAGCGCCTGGGCGATCTGTTCGAGGCTCCAGTACTGCGCATGGCCCGTCCCCTCGACGCCGATGCCGAGCGTGCCCAGGACTCTGTTCTCGACGAGTTGCTGCGCTGGGCCACGACCGTCGTCCGCCTGCCGCTGCTCGACGGCGCCGCCGGCAGGCTGGCGCTGGACATGCACGGCGGGCGGACGACCGCCGGATCGGCCCGCGAGGAGTTCCCACTGGGGTTCCAACTGCTCTCCCCGCACGTGGCGAAGGTCGTCCTCGAGGACCGCAGGCCCCGTCCGGCCGTTCGTCGCGTGCTGACCGCCGAGCAGTCCGGGGACCTTCACACCGTGACCGAGGAGCGGACGGACAGGTCGACCGTCAGTGCCCGCTGGAGGGTCTTCTCCAAGACGCACGATCCTGGTCCCGCTGCCCGAGCCGATGCCGGCGAACTGCACGACCGTCTCACTCTGGATCTCGCGTGGGCGGTGCCCGCTCTGGAAAAGGACGAGAAGAGTGGGCTGCACGTCAGCCCGCAGTCGCGGGGACGGGGCCGTTTCTGGTCCTTCTTCCCGACCAAGTACGAGATGTCCCTGAGCGGCATCCTCAACGGGGCCTGGAAGACGAACGAGGACCGACAGAACCTGCTCGACTCCTCCGCGTTCAACGAGGAGATGATCAGGGTCTCGGCGGCGTTGGTGGTCGAGTCCCTCCCCGGTCTGGCCCCCGCTGAGGACCCCGCCGCGTACCTCCCGCTGCTGCCCGGCCGTGTGAAGGAGTCGATCAGCTGGGCCGACGAGTTCCTGACTCGGGAGATCTGGGAGCGGGCGGCGGTCCGTCCATCGCTACCCGACCAGGAGGGAGTACTGCGCGTCCCGACCGAGCTGCGCATCCCGCCGCGTCTCGACAAGGACCGGCACGCCGCCTGGCTGCGGATGTGGCACGAGACGCCCGGCCGCCCTTCCGACTGGCTGCACCCCAACGCCGAGGCCGACGGGCTGCGTTCGGGAAAGGTCGAGCACGTCCTCGGTGCAGCCGGGCACAAGCGGTCCGACGTGCGCGCGTGGCTGGAGGCTCTCGTCGAGTGCGGCACCGCCGAGGCGTCCGCGACCGCGATCCGCATCCTCGCCGACATGGTCGAGGCCCGGTCGTCTTATGCCGAGGAGGCCCGCAAGGCGAAGATCGTGCTCACCGAGGAGCACGGACTCGTCCCCCCTGTTCCGGGTCAGGTGTTCCGCCGCGCCGACGAGGACGGGCTGCGGGAGTCCCTGGTGTACGTGGTCGGCGAGATCGCGCGGGACCAGAAGCTCGCCTCCGCGCTCAACCTCCTCGGCATCCGCGAGGCGGACGTCGAAGGCAGGTTCATCAGCGTCCTCGACCAGGGCTTCGACGGCTATGGAAGTGCCGAATGGGGGCGTTTCTGGGATCTGTTCCGCCAAGCCGGCGGGCGCCGCCTGACCCACACCGTGCTCCGGCACGTGCCGAACGCCCGGGAAACCCTGCGCGTGCGGACGGCGGACGGGAAGTTCCGCCCAGTGCATGACTGCATGCTGCCGGGTGCGGTGGTCGACGCGGAGCGCGACCCGAGCATCGCCGTCGACACGAAGTTCCACTCCGACGACCTCGCCTTCTTCCGCGAGATCGGCCTGCGGGAACGACCGTCGACCTCGGTGCGTCCGGAGGGCGAGAGCTGGTTCGAGGAGTATCGGGAAGCGGTCCACGCCGCCTATCTGCGGAGCCTGGATCAGCTGGCTCCGCGCCCGGCCCTCAACCGCATGAAGGTGGAGGGTTCCGCGATCGGCGGTCCGCTGCACCTCTTCCGGTCGCTCTCCGAGGAGTCCCGAGCGGCCTTCTTGAAGGCGCTGCCGGACGACGCCGTGGTGGACAACTGGACCCGCCAGATCGGCGCGCAGTCGAGCACCCGGCAGGCCGTTATGTCGCCGATCCGCTGGATGCTCAGGAAGTACGGAACCGTCTCCACCTCCCAGGGCGTCAAATCGCTGGGCGAAGCGGTCGGCCCCCAGCTCGCCGCCTACCGCGACGTGCTGCCGGTCGCCGACCTCTCCCCCGAGAAGGCCCGCAAGCTGCGGCTGCCGACCACCGTCGACGAGGTTCCCGCCGACCGCTGGGACGCGCTCATCGACGAGGTGTCCCGTAACGAGGACGACTCCTTCGTCGGCGCCACCTACGTGATGTTGACCCGCTTCGGTGCTGACTTCCCCGAGGACTCCCTTACCCGTTGCCGGATCGGCGACACCTGGGACACCCGCCCCGACGACGAGATCACCCTCGCTGTCAATGCCGCCGAGTACCGGGCGCTCCGTGCCGAGCAGCTGCCCGCGCTGCTCGTGCCGACCGTCGAGGACGCCGAGCTGATGGTCGAGAAGTGGGGCATGCTCCGCTATGCCGACGTGATCAGCCGGGAGACCCGCGAGGTGGCCGAGGGGGACCCGGTGCCGCTCGTCGAGCTGTACCCAGCCCTGCGCCAGCGTCTGAACAGCGGAAACCGCAACAGCCTGGTGCAGCGCTGCACCGAGCTGGAGGAGATCACCCGCACGCCCAAAGGCACACACGCCACCCAACTCAAGGCGGTCAGTCAGAACGGCATTGTCAAGGTCCGCGTCCCGCTGGCCCCCGAGCCGATGCTGATCCTGATTGACCACGAACTCGGGCTCGGTCTCGGAGCGGCCGGATGCCGGGCCGTCCTGCAACACCAGGACCGCATGGCGCGGGACAGCGCGATGCAGGCAGCACGGAAGGCCGTGCGCGAGGCCGAGGACGTGGTCACCAAGATCGAGCTGCTGATCGGAGCGGAGGCGCTACGCGCCGGGCTCCCTGAAGGATTGATGGAGGCCGAGCTGCACGCAACCGACGGCGTGGAGCCTTCTGGGCGGCGGATCGCGCAAATGGCGTTCAACTCGCACGGCGACGGGGTACTCCAGCAGCACGCCCGGGATATCCAGGCACGTTTCCCCAACGCGCCGGTCGGTTACACGGGCTCGTCGGCCGCCATTGCCTTCGTCTCGGAGCTGAAGCTGCCTGTCGCGTTCGCCGGTTCGAGGACTCCTTCCCCGCCTCCCTTCGAGACCGTCGAGGGTCCTCGGGACTTCCCGAGCCTCCACGACTACCAGGAGGATCTGGTTCGGAACATCTCCACCATGCTCGACCGGCTGGCCCCTCAGCGCGGCATGCTGTCTCTGCCCACCGGTGCCGGCAAGACCCGTGTCACCGCCGAGGCTGTGATCCGCTGGGTCACGCGGCTCGGCGACCTCAAGGGGCCACTGCTGTGGATCGCGCAGACCGAGGAATTGTGCGAACAGGCCGTCCAGAGCTGGAAGTTCGTCTGGAGCAAAGTCGGAGCGGAGCGCCCGCTCACCATCAGCCGGCTGTGGAGCAGTAACGAGGTCGGGAATGTTGTCGACCACCCTCACCTGGTGGTCGCCACCGATGCCAAGCTGGAGCGTTGCCTAGGCACCGACCAGTACGCCTGGCTACGACAGGCCGCGCTGGTGGTCGTGGACGAGGCGCACACCGCCATCTCCAAGCGGTACACCGAGATCCTGGGCCAGTTGGGCCTCACCCAGTACGAAACCGGACGCCATCTGCTCGGCCTGACGGCTACGCCGTTCCGTAACACCAACGAGGAGGAGACCCGCCGTCTGGTCAGCCGCTTCGGCAACCGGCGTCTCGACGAGGGTGTCTTCCCGTCCGGGGACCCCTACCGGGATTTGCAGGACTGGGAGATGCTCGCCCAAGTCGAGCACCGCACCCTGGAGGGCGGCAGTATCGAGCTGACCCGGGACGAGAAGACCCACGCCGACCGCATGGCGATGCTCTCTCGCTCCGCCGAGCAGCGGCTCGCTGACGACCACGAGCGAAGCCGTCGCATCGTCGACGAGGTGGCCGCTCTCCCGGAGGACTGGCCGACACTGCTCTTCGCCACTTCCGTGGACCACGCCAAGTACCTGGCGGCGATGCTCAACGACCGCGGTATCCGATCCGCCGCCGTCGACTCGACCACCAGCGCCCAGGACCGTCGCAGCCGTATCGAGAATTTCCGAAACAGCCGCATTCGTGTGCTCACCAACTACGGTGTTCTCACCCAGGGCTTCGACGCGCCGGCCACGCGTGCCGTCGTCGTGGCCAGGCCGGTCTACAGCACCAACGTGTACCAGCAGATGATCGGTCGCGGCCTGCGCGGACCCCGGAACGGCGGCAAGGACAGCTGCCTGATCCTCAACGTCAGCGACAACATCGAGAACTTCGACACCCAGCTCGCCTTCACCCAGTTCGAGCACCTCTGGAGCCGTTCGTGACCGACGTCTACCTCGACAGTCCTCCGCTCACCGAGGAGCAGCGGGCCGTGGTGGAGCAGCCCTGGGACGCCCGCGTCCTGGTGACCGCCGGCGCGGGGGCCGGCAAGACCCACACGCTGGTGCGCCGGCTCGATGCGCTGTGCGGGCACGAGGACCCGGAGGAGGCGCTGGAGGCCGCTGAGATCCTGGTGCTCACCTTCTCGCGGGTGGCCGCCCGCGAACTGCGCGAACGGATCTCCCGGCACGGAGAACGAGCCCGCCGGGTACGCGCCCGGACCTTCGACGCGTGGGCCTACGAGGTGCTCCTCCAAGCGCATCCCGACGGCGAGTGGGGAGCGGTCGCCTTCGACGAGCGGATAGCCGCCGCGACCCGCGCGGTCGAGAAGGGCGCGCTGGAGATCGGCGACGCCGTCCCGCCCGCTCATGTTGTGATCGACGAGGTTCAGGACCTGCTGGGCGGGCGCCGCGAGCTGGTGGAGACGCTGCTCGACCGGTACCAGGACAGCTGCGGCTTCACCGTCGTCGGGGACGCCGCCCAGTCCGTCTACGGCTTCCAGATCGCGGATCCCGGCGAACGTGCCGACGAAACCGGCCGGTTCTTCGACTGGCTGCGCGGTTCCTACCCCGACGACCTGGTGGAGCTGCGCCTCACCGGGAACTTCCGGGCCACCACCGCCGAGGCCCGGGTAGCACTGGCGCACGGCCCCCGTCTCCAGCAGCTCACCGACCCGGACGAGGCCGGGACACTCTACGACGAACTGCGCCACCTCCTCCTGGACCCGGCGAACGGCATGGGCGATCTCGGCGACGAGTTCATCCTGGACGGCTTGCGGGACCTGACCGACACGTGTGCCATCCTCACCCGCGACAACCAGGAGGCCCTCGTGGTCTCCGGCCTACTGCACGCACAGGGCGTCGAGCACCGGCTGCGGCGCCCGCTCGAAGAGCGTCCGGTGCCGTACTGGGTGGCCGAGTTACTCCGTAGCACGGAGGCGACCGGCCTGACCGAGGACCGGTTCCGCTCCCTCCTCGCGAGGATCCCTCTGCCTTACGAACCGAACGCCGCTGCTCTTCACACAGTGCTGCGTCGGGTAGCGCGCGGGCCCGCACGCGGTGTGCTCGATGTGGACCAGCTGCGCCGCGCGGTCGCCGACGGCAGGTTCCCCGACGATGCGGCCGATCCGGAGACCGCCCGGATCGTCGTCTCGACCGTGCACCGGGCCAAGGGCCTGGAGTTCGACCGGGTGATCGTCCTGTCCCCGCCGACCGTCGCGGACCTCCACAAGCGATACAAGGACGAACTGGACCTCCCCGCCGAGGCCCGCGCCCTCTATGTCGCGATGACACGCGCCCGCCACGACCTGTACCACGTGAACCCTCCCGAGCTACCGCACATCAGAAGGGCGGGGCATCGGCGCGACGGCCGCCGTTATGTCGGGTCGTGGCGGTCGTACGACAGGTACGGGATCGTCGCCGAGGCCGGCGACGTGTGCCGCGACAATCCGCCCGGCCACGAGACGGACGCCGTGGCCACCCAGAGGTACCTCTTGGAACAGGTCCGCTCCGGCCAGGAGGTGGTGCTGCGCAGGCGCCACGACCTGCCGATGGGCGAGACACAGAGCCCGCCGTACGCCCTGCTGCACGACGGGCGGGAGATCGGCGAGGCGTCGCGGCGGTTCCGCGAGGAGCTGTTCCAGGTGCAGAAGGTGAACCGTACGTGGGACCCCTGGTGGCCCGACGAGATCCGCGGCCTGCGGATCGACACCCTGGAGACCGTGATGGGCAGCACCGCCGCCGGCGCCAACGCCGGACTGGGTGAGCGAGGCGTGTGGATCGCCCCGCGGATCACCGGCATCGGCCGGTACCGGAGAGCCGACGAAGACGAGGAGCAGTGCGCATGACGTACGTGGCAGGCCGACACTCCGAGCACTACCGGGTTCGCGACGAAGAACTCCTGGTCGGGCTCCGCCGTGAACTACTCGGCCCCGCCGAGGACGCCGCGCCCCACGATCGGGACGAGGTCCTCACCCAGGACGCACCGATCGACCGATACCTGACCGGCGTGCTGTACCCGCGCGCCTCCAAGGAGCGAAAGGTCGAGAACGCCGCCGAACAGGATGGCCCGGACACCACACCCGTGCCTTCGCGCAACGACGCCGAGGAGTCCGGCACCGCGCTGGACGTCGGGGCGGCCGGGGACAGGCGTCCCTCCTCCATGGGCCTGACCTTCGCCGTCGACCCGGGTGAAAGCGAGTCGATCGTCGTCTCGTCCCGCGCAGCCATCTACGAACCCACCGACGTCGACGGCAACCCGATCGCGGCCCGCCGTGCCGAGGCCCGCACCACCACCGAGCAGCGGGAGCAGTGGCGGCGCAAGGAACTCCAACTCCCGGACCAGCACATCGACGTGACCGCGCCCACCCCGACCGAACCGCTCGTGCTCGTTCCCGGGAAGGTCGCACTGCACGTCGTCGTCCGACGCCGCGACCGGGACACCCGCACGATCACGGTCACAGTCACTTTGATCAACATTCAGAAGGTCGGCGAGTGGGACCTCCAGGACGCCTTCTCCCTGTTCCAGTGCGGGCTGACCGTCCGGGCCGCCGACGGCTCCAGCGCGTTCGTCGAACGCCCTGCCCCGTCCTCCGCTCACGACCTGGAGATCGCCACGAGTCGGCTGCTGCACCGTCACGCCCCGACTTTCGCCGTCGGACACGGCTGCTCCGCCGCGTGGGACTGGAACCCGTCGCCGATAGGCGTGACCGACACCGTCAAGGCCGCCGTGCCCGAGGTGCGGAGTGAGTTCGTGCCCAGCGTGGAGGTGCTGCTCACCGACTCCAACCCGGAGATCGACAGCTCGACGCTGTCCATGCTGGGGCTGGCCAATAACTCCGACGCCGAGGTTCTGGCCGCTCTGGAAGGGCTCGCCACGGGTTACGAACGCTGGATCGACCGGAAGTCGGCCGAGGCGGACGCTCTGACGCGGGGCCCCCACGAGAAGCCCGCGCGGGAGCAGGTGAAGGCCTGCGGCGAGGCACTCGGCCGGATCCGTAAGGGCATCGAGCTGCTGCGGGACAAGCCCGACCTGATGCTGGCGTTCCGGCTGGCCAACCGTTCCATGGCCGACCAGCGCGCCCGCAGCAAGTGGGTGAAGGACGGACGCACAGGCGCTCCCGACCCCGCGGCTGGCGAATGGCGCCCGTTCCAGATCGCCTTCGTACTGCTCTGCACGGCCGGCATCGACGACCACGAGCACCCCGACCGGAAGATCTCCGACCTGCTGTGGTTCCCCACCGGTGGTGGAAAGACGGAGGCCTACCTCGGGCTGATCGCCCTGACGTCCTTCCTTCGCCGTATCCGCAAGGGCGCTGACGGTGGCGGTGTCACCGTCCTCATGCGCTACACGCTGCGGCTGCTCACCCTTCAGCAGTTCGAGCGGGCAGCGACCCTGCTCTGTGCCATGGAGGAACTGCGGCGCCACACTCCTGAACTCGGTCACGAGGAATTCTCCGTCGGCATGTGGGTCGGACGCTCCGCCACCCCCAACACGCTGGCCGAGGCCGATTCCAAGCTCGAAGAGCTGCGCGCGACCCCTGGCAAACGCCTCGCCACCGAGAACCCCGTCCAGTTGCATGCCTGCCCCTGGTGCGGAACCCGCCTCGACGCCCGGAACTACGAGGTGGATGAGGACGCCAAGCGGATGCACGTCCGCTGTCCCGGCGCGGGCTGCGACTTCGCCGACGGCCTGCCCGTCCACCTGATCGACGAGGCTGTGTACGACGCCCGACCGACGCTGGTGATCGCCACCGTCGACAAGTTCGCCTCGATGCCTTGGCGTCCGGCGACCTCCGCTCTCTTCAACCTCGACGACCCGGACGACGGCACCCCTGCCCCGGAGCTGATCGTCCAGGACGAGCTTCATCTGATCTCGGGTCCGCTGGGGACCCTCACCGGCCTCTACGAGACCGCCGTGGACGCGCTCGCCGACCGTCCCAAGGTGATCGCCTCCACGGCGACCATCCGTCGCGCCGCCGATCAGGGGCTTCGCCTCTTCGCCCGTGGCGTACGGCAGTTCCCGCCCGCCGGTCTGGACTCCCGCGACTCGTGGTTCGCCGTGGAGACTCCGCGGGAGGAGAAGGCGAGCCGCCGCTATGTCGGCCTCCTGGCCCCCGGCACCAGCCAGTCCACGCTGCTCATCCGCACGTACGCCACGTTGCTGCACCGGGCCAAGCACGCAGACACCGAGGACAAGGTGCGCGACGCGTACTGGAGTCTCGTCGGCTACTTCAACAGTCTCAGGCTGCTCTCCGCAGCCGAACTCCAGGTCCATGACGACGTGGTGGCCTACCTGGAACTGCTCGCAGAGCGTGAGGGCGTGGAAGTACGCTCGGTCGCCAACTATTCGGAGCTGACGAGCCGGATCGATGCCAGCGAGATCCCCACACGACTCAAGGGCATCGAGAAGAAGCACCCCGACGAGGACGCCGTGGACGTCCTGCTCGCGACCAACATGATCGCGGTGGGCGTGGACGTGGATCGCCTCGGTCTCATGGCCGTGATGGGTCAGCCGCAGACGACCGCCGAGTACATCCAGGCCACCAGCCGGGTCGGCCGCGCACACCCCGGCCTGGTCGCGATCATGCTCAACTCGTCGCGTCCCCGCGACCGTTCCCATTACGAGAGCTTCCAGCACTTCCACTCGGCTCTCTACCGCGAGGTCGAGTCAACCTCCGTCACCCCCTTCTCCGCCCGCGCCAGCGAACGGGGCCTGCACGCGGTAATCGTCGCCCTCGCCCGCATCCTGATCCCGGCCGCCCGGCCCAACGAGGGCGCCGGCAAGGTCGAGTCCTACGCAGACATCCTTGAGGGCCGTATCAGGTCCGTACTCATGGACCGCGTGAGCGCGGTCACCCCGGAGGAGACCGAGGACGTGTCCCGGGACTTCGACGAGTTCGTCGAGTGGTGGCGCAAGGAAGCCAGCAATCACAGTGGCTTGCTCTTCGAACCGAAGCGGGGCAATCGTGCACCCTCGCTCCTGAAGCCGTACGACGACGAGTCCGAGCGCGAGGCGTACTCCACGCTGTGGAGTCTGCGCGATGTCGACGCTGAGACCGCCCTGTTCATGGAGGGAACCCGATGACCCCGCCCCCCGCACGCCGTCGCCGTACCGCCGCCGGCGGTAAGCCCGCCCACAACCTTCCACGGCGGGGTGCGGTCCGCCGCGCCCAGGCGATCACCACGTACGGAGTCGGATCGCTCATCGCCGTGGACCAGGAGTCCTTCATCGTCTCCGGACTGGACGAGGCCGAGCAGAGCTGGGACGGCGACGAGTCCCCGAAGATCCACGAACGCCGCCTGGCCCGAGTGCTCGGCGTCGACTACTTCCGTCTGCCGCCCGCATCCGACGACACCAGCAAGGACGGTCTCCGGGTCCGACGCTTCCCCTTGATGCACTCGTGCCCCGAGTGCACCGAACTGCAGCGACACGGCGACTTCAACCCGCCCGCCGGTCGAAGCATCTGCGGCACCTGCGAGGTCGACCTCGTCCCCTCCCGCTTCGTCACCGCATGCGAGGCCGGACACCTCGGCGAATTCCCCTACTGGCAGTGGGTGCATCGCTCGCCCGACCGTGGTTCCGCAACGATCAAAAAGTGCGAGGGAAGGCTCAATCTGCGCTCGTCCGGGCGTACGTCCTCGCTCCGCTCGATCCTCGTTTCCTGTACCTGCGGACAAGCGCCCGAGGTCTCGATGGAGGGCTCCTTCCGCAGAAAGGCACTGGGGGATCTGGGCCTCAAGTGCCAAGGCCCTCGCCCGTGGCTCGGCACGTCCGCCCCGACCGGGGAATGCGGACTCCCCCTGCGCACGCTCCAGCGCGGTTCTTCGTCGGTGTGGCAGCCGGTGCTGAAGTCGGCGCTCTCCATCCCGCCGTGGAGCAGCAGCCGGGCGGATCCTCTCGCCGAGCACTGGGACGCGCTCCGCCAGTACGACAGTCGGGAGCACGTCGAGATCTACCTCAAGGGAGCTTTCAAGGGTGGCGAGTGTCCCGTGCCGCTTGATGAGGTGATGACACTGCTCGCCGCGGAGCGCGAAGAGGACCCCGACAGTGAGGCGGCCCCCACCTTTGATCACCGCTACCGCGCCCTGCGCAACAAGGAGTACGAGCGTCTCAGTTCGGGCAACGACGCCAGCGAGCACTCCCGCGACGAGCAGTTCGTCTGCGAGACCCCACTGGGCGACCAGAGTGTGCTCGACCCGCTCGGTGTCACCGGCCCGATGCTGGTCAAGAAGCTCCGCGAGGTGCGCGCCCTGAAGGCGTTCACCCGACTCATCGACGCCGAGTCGACGACCGATTCCAAGGAGATGCCGCTCTCCGAACGTTCCCTGCGCTGGCTCCCGGCCATGGAGGTGCATGGTGAGGGAGCCTTCCTCCGCCTGGACGACGACCGACTCGGCACCTGGGAGAAGGCCGAGGCCGTGGCAGCCCGGGTCGAGCGGATGCGTACCGCCCACCAGCGGGTGCTGGAGCTGCGGGCCGACGACCCGAGCCGTGCCGTCCCTTCCCCGGCCACTCCTCGCATGGTGCTGTTGCATACCCTGGCCCACGTCCTCATCAACGAGTGGAGTCTGGAAGCCGGCTACCCGGCCGCTTCCCTGCGCGAGCGCCTGTACGCCGCCGATGACATGTCCGGGCTGCTCATATACACAGCGACAAGCGACTCGGCGGGCAGCCTCGGTGGTCTCGTCGCTCAAGGCGAACCGGAGCTCCTGGACCGCACGGTGCGTTCAGCCGTCCACCGCGCCGAGTGGTGTTCCTCCGACCCGCTCTGTATGGAGACCGAGGTGTCCGGCACAGGCGGGACGAACCTGTCCGCCTGCCACGCCTGCGTGATGCTCCCTGAGACGAGCTGCGAGCACAACAACATCCTGCTCGACCGGGCGCTGCTCGTAGGTACCCCGCAGGATCCCCACCTGGGATTCTTCGCGAACATCGTGGACCACTAGCAACCCGCCGGGCGTGTGACCCCGACACGGATTGGCAGGCTTGCACCGACCGATGCCTCGGTAGCCGTGGGGACTGGTGGGGTAGCTGACGCTCCCTTCCAGCCCGCCCCTTCAGCCGTGCCGGCTGGGTTCTCGCACACGGCGTTCCGACTCGTTCATCGGCAGGCACGGCTGGCGTACCACGGTGTGGTGTAGCGGTTCTTGGTGGCGAGTCGCCATCCGTGGTCAGTCCGGATACCGATCGCCTCACTCAAGTTTCGAGGACCCGGTTTCACAAGTCACTGCCGGACAGCTCGGCCTCGAAGTGCGTCTGAGCACGGTCGAGGACCTCGTCAACGTCGCAGCCATGTGCTCGAAGCCAGTGCAGGAAGTCTGTGATGGCGTCGATCACCGCTTCCTCGGCCACGGCCGTGCTCAGCCTGCCCAAGTTCGCATCGCGCGGCAGCTTCGTCGCCGTGTAGAGGCCGAGCAACGCCTCGGCCCGCTTCACACCGGGACCTTCGACATGGCTGGTTGATGAGGCAAGCCCTGTTGCCAACTCACACCAGGTCACCTTCCGGTCCTCACGGAGCTGAACACCCCATCGGTCAGCCAGAGCATCGACGAGAGCCATGCCGCGTCCGCCCTCCGACTCGGTGTTCGCAGCCACGAGGGTGGGGAGGGCGCGTGTGTCGGGGTCGTGGACCTCGATGCGCAGATACGTGCCGTTCATGGACACCGCGAGTGTGGCCGGCGTGCCCGGGCCGACGTGCGTGATGACGTTGGACACGAGTTCGCTGACGCAGAGTTGGGCTTCGTCGGTGACTTCGTGCAGTCCCCAGAGGCCCAGATGGAGTCGCATGAGGCGCCGCAAGGCGGCCACTTCTTCGGCGTCGGCCGAGAAGGCCAGGTCCCACGGCTTTCGTGACATACACGCTTCCTGGATCACGAGGACCTCTCTCGTCGCATGGTGCCTCCCCTGACCTCACGTGATCAGCGGAGCGTTACGCACACTCACGGTGAGTGGTGCTTGCACGCCAGGATGACGCCCGACCATCCCGCCATGCAATGTGCACGGCGGGAATCCCACTTCCGAGTGATTGGCAAGCACGCCTCTTGGCGTGAGACTGAACGCCCGCTATTCGACGAATGGTTGAAAGGGTTGAGATGGCCGGTTCACCGACGGCACGCCGTCGTCGTCTCTCGATCGAGCTGAAGAAGCTCCGCGAGAAGAGCGCGCTCACCTGCGCGCAGGTCGGCGAGGCGCTGGACTGGAGCGGCTCCAAGGTCAACCGGATGGAGACGGGTAGCGGCAGAGTTCAACCGTCCGACATCGACGCACTGTGCCGGTTCTACGGCACGAGTGACGAGTTGCGAGAGTTCCTCAAATCGCTGGCTCGCCAGGCCAAGACGCGCGGTTGGTGGCAGGTTCACGGCGCGGGCGTTCCCGAGTGGTTCAACATCTACATCGGCTTGGAGCAGGACGCTTCCACGCTCCGCCAATACCAGTGCGAGTTGCTGCCCGGCCTCATGCAGACCGAGGCGTACGCCGGCGAACTCCACAAGACCGGCGCGCACATGTCCGCCGAGGACATCGACAGGGCTGTACGTGTGCGCATGGAGCGCCAGGAGATGTTGACGCGTCCCGATGCTCCCGACTCCTGGTTCATCGTGAACGAAGCCGCCCTGCGCAACGTCATCGGGGATCGGGCGCTGATGCGGGAGCAGCTCGAACGCATCGTGAGTTCTGCCGAGTTGGCGAGTGTGACCCTGCAGGTGCTTTCCTTCGATTCAGGCACCTACCCGGTCACGGGCTCGTTCACGATGCTCGGCTTCCCTGCCCAGGAAGACCCGGACCTCGTGTATCGGGACGGCATCACCGATGCTGTGTACCTGGAAGGCGAGCATCATGTTCGTGAGTACACCAGGGCGTTCGACGGTCTACGTGCCGCGGCCCTGAGCCCTCAACGCTCGGTCCAGCTGATCAAGTCCGTTCTGAAGGAATACGCAAGGTGAGCATCGAAGAGTCCAGGGGCGGTGGCCCTCGGGTGTGGTTCTCGTCGTCGTACAGCAACGGCGCCGGCGGCGAGTGCGTCGAGGCCGCCTTCGTATCGGCCGGCGTGCTGATACGGGACTCCAAGCGGCCGCAGGGGCCTCATGTGACGGTGTCGGCCGAGGCGTGGTGCGAGTTCTTGGCTACGTCGGTGAAGTGAGCGCCATCTCTCGCTCGTCCATCGCAGGGGGTGGTGCAGGCCAAGGATCTCGCCCTCATGCACTGGAGCAGAGCCGCGCCGGCCCTCGTCCGCTGGTCGGCGATTGGCAGGTTTGGGACAGCCTGACGGGACAAGGCCCGCAGGTCGCAGGAGTCCACGAGTGGCCCAAATCTGCCAATCGGGGGGACGGCTTCGCCGCTCACCTTCGGGCCCCAACCGATCACCCTGTTGGCAACGCCATTGATCCCTGAAACAGTTGCAGGCACTGCTGGGGGCTCAGGAGGCGGGCGGGGCGAAAGTGCAGACCTGGAGACAGATCGCGCTCTTCCTGTGTGCCGCCGCACTCGGTCTCGTCGCGCTCGACTACCCCCGCGCGCATGACGACGTCGTGGACGCCACCCAGTTCAGCATCGCCTTCTTCGCGACGCTGCTGACCGGCGAGGCGGTCATCTTCGCGCTGACGTTCTCCGCGGCCAGCTCCTGGCCCTCGTTACGGTCGATCGACAGCCACATCGCCTTCCGGGAGTGGGTGCTCATCGGCTGGGCCGCAGCCCTGTTCACCGGCTGTGGGCTGCTCGCCGACAATGCGGAGACCGCCACTTACGGCGCGCTGCTGTTCCTGCTGGCCAACATCTTCGGGATCTTCTCCTTCGTCCGCCTCTTCGGCCTGGCCAGCATCGGGGGCCGTAACCGGCTGCTGCGTCGCACTCTTGCGGAGGCGCTGGCACACGGTGTGGCCCGTCAGGGCACCGACTTCGGCTCCCTCACTCACGAGGTCAAGAACGACCCCGTCGTCAACTCCTACCTCGGCGCCATCAGCCAGGCCGCCACCAGCAACGATCCCACCGCGATCCGGCATCTCGTCGACCAGTTGGTCGAGGCTGACTTACCGGCGGAGGCCGGTGAGGACGCCATCACCGTCCACCTGGATGTTCTGCATCGTCTCTTGCGCGCCACCCTGGTCAGCGGCGCCGATCCGATCCAGATCACCGCGTGCGCCCATGAACTGATCGACTCGACGATTCGCCACTGCCGCCGCCTGCCCGACCCGGCGCCGCCGCTCGGCGCCCTCAGCCGCTACCTGGCCTGGCTCGCCAACACCGCGCTGCTGATGTCGGTACGCGGCGTGGCCTCCAACCGGGCGGCCCGTGAGCTGGTTGCCCTGACGACCGACACCCGTCTCAAGGTCCTGCGCTCTGTGGATCCTGATCCCAAGTCGGCCAGCAACCGCGAGGAACTCGGCAGCATCCTCACCGACCCGCTCCAGGTCCTGTCGTGGATCGGTGACTTCACCGAATTCCACGGCGCTCATCAGGCCAGCGCCCTGTACGGGGTGTACGAGATCCTCACCGGCACCAAGTTCATGGGCAACTACTGGGACGGCGCCTCCATCCTCAGCCAGCTCCGTCACGCCCTGTACGGCGACGTGGATGCCGTGCCCACAGTGGAAGCCGACGCCGCCCGGAACGTCTTCAGTTCCGTGGAGGAGTACGACCACTTCTGGGCGCTGGTCTCCGTGACCGCGCTCGCCACTCTGCGCGACACTCGCGTTCCTCACCCGCCGGAGCTGCTCCGCCCTGAGTTCACGCCCGATCACCAGCTGTTGGGGGCGTACCTGCGTACGTTCGCCACCCACCGCTACTTCTCCACCGCCGCGCAGGCCCGCGAAGCGCTCCTGAGCCTCGCCGGTCGGGCCGACCTTCCCGGTTCACCGGCGGCTCGTATACGGAACTCACGGGGTGGCCGCGTCTACCTCGTGCCCGTCCCGTTCGTCGACCCTCACCAGCGGCCGGCCGCGATGATCCTCGCCATCGCCTGTCGTCTGGCTCCGCTCACCCCCGGCGACAGCGACGGGGAGTTGCGTGACTTCCTGACCACGCTGCCTTCCACTGCCCTGACCGCTGTTGCTCGTCTTGCCGCCCGCGTCCTGCCCGGGGCCGCCGCGGAAGCTGAACCAGTCGAGGCCGTCACCACCGGCCTGAAGGTTGTCCAGCTCGTCGGTGCCCATACGCGAGAGGGATCATGACCGACCCCGATATAGACGTGTCCGCCTGGCGCGAGCGCCTGGCGGACCTCGGTGCCGCAGAGGTGACCGACGCAGTGGTCGTGCAATGCGGCCACGCCTGGCTCCAGCCCGAGTTCACGGCCTTCCGCAATGAAGTCGACCAAGCTCTCATGACTGCCCAGTTACGTCGTGGCGATCGTCTAGCCATCACCAGGATCGTCCTGCACAACCTCCCCCTGACCCCCGACGCCGCCCATCGGCCGGCTGCCGTCGACCAGGCCTTCGAGGAATGGCACCACCGGTTGTCCGCGACCAGAGTTCTGCTCTGCTCCGCCAACGCATCCGCTCCCCGCATCCATCGCCTCATCCTTCGCGGGGACCAGCACAGCGCTGCTGTCCCAGATATGGTCGAACTACTGAAAAACGGCGACTGGACCGACCCCCACCAAGCCGGGTTGGCGCTGCGCACCATCGACACGGATGGCGCCACCACGCCCCTCACCGGCTACGACATGGACCTGGATGGCCCGTTCGGCGACGCTGACCCCTCCATCTACATGTAAGTGCGCCCGCGATCGGCTCGACCGGATACTTGGAGACAAGGTGCCCTACGCCCCCGAGACCGCCCAGGACCACGCCTTCCTCTCTCAGGCCATCAGCCTGTCCCGGCACGCGCTGGAGGACGAGGGCAAGACCCCCTTCGGCGCCCTTGTCGTCATCGACGGGGAAGTCATCGCCACCGGCACCAGTTCAGTCGTCGAACTCCGCGATCCCACCGCCCACGCCGAAGTCATGGCCCTTCGCAACGCCGGTGCCAAACTGGGGCGCCACCTCATGGAGGACACGGTGATGTACTCCAGCAGCGAGCCCTGCCCCATGTGCCTGGTCGCCTGCTACTGGGCCCGCGTTCCTCGCCTCGTCTACGCCGCCACGAGCCGTGACGTCGCCGTCAACGGGTTCGAGGACCTCCAGTTCTACCGCCAACTCGCCCTCCCCAACGCCGAGCGGACCCTCCTGGCAGAGACCTCGGTCGGCGGTGAGACCCGTGAGGTCGCGGCCCTGGCGCTCTCCAGCTGGGCGGACAAGCTCCCCTTGCCCGTCGAGCCCAAACTCTGACGCCGCTGGGCCGAGTCGCGGCCACCGGCCCACTGGAGCCAACGACGAGTTGAGGGTTTGACCGTGGGGTGCTTCGCCGTCGCCGGGCGGGAGGCGGGGGTTCGGAGCGCGGATCTCTGGTCACGCACGCCGGGTTGGTTTGGCGGCTTGCCCGCCGCTCGGGTCTGCACGCGAACGGCAAGGACCTTGCCCCGGGTCAGAGCGTCATGAAGGGCGAGTGCTCGATGAGCAGGAGCTTGCACAGTGACGTGCGGATGCGTGACAGGACTCGGCGACGCGGCGATGCGGGTACAGACATGGCTCCCCCAGCAGCGGTAAGGTACGCCTGATTGCGTACCTCCAGGAAGGTACGCAACCGGGCGTACCTTGTCGAGGGGTGAAGTGATGGCGGTAGGCGAGTTGACGCACCCTCGCGTTGAAGAGTTGGAGGTGGGGTCCATCCTTTTGGCGCTGGCTGACGCGAACCGGCGTCGGGTCGTGGCTGAGCTGGCCGATCGGCCGGACGAAGAGCGGCTGTGCGCTTCCTTCGACCTTCCGGTGGGCAAGTCCAGTCGCACCCGTCACTGGCGCGTACTGCGCGAGGCAGGCTTGGTGTATCAGCGCGACGCCGGGAACGGTCTGTATATGCGCCTCCGCAAAGAGGACTTGGACCGCCGGTTCCCGGGTCTGATCCAGGCCGTGATCGCAGCGGGCTGAGCGCGTACTGAACTGCCTCAACGCGCTGTAAGACGGCGATAGGCGAGAGGGCTGCGGCTTGGCCGACGAAGGCGAGGGGATGTTCGGCCTTGCGTTCGTAGCGGCGGTGGAGCCTTCGGCACTCGGCCGGCCAGGACACGCACGGTTCGCTCGATCACCCGGCGGTGACGGCCCAGCCGCTGCGAGGGCTCGGCACGCTTACGGGCGATGTGAGGCCCTTTCACAGGTGAGGTTCCTCCGGTCCCGGTCCCGGCACACGAGGAAGCCGGACCGTGAACACCGCTCCGTTGCCGGGGGCGCCCCCGGCGGTGACCGTTCCGCCGTGGGCCTCGACGAACTGGCGGACGATGGGCAGGCCGAGACCGCTGCCGCCGGTGCGTCTGCTGCGGGATTTCTCGGCGCGCCAGAACCGGTCGAAGACGTGGGGCAGGTCTTCGGGGGCGATGCCGTCGCCGGTGTCGCGCACGGTCAGGACGGCCTCGTCCGGTGTCTGCCGGGCGCTGAGGGTGACCGTGCCCTGCGCGGGAGTGTGCCGCAGGGCGTTGGAGACGAGGTTGCCCAGGACCTGTCGCATGCGCACCGGGTCGGCGTCCATCCAGAGGCCGGGGTCGGCATCCGCTCGCAGGTGTATGTCCGCGGCTTCGGCGCGGCTGCGGTGGGCGGCGGCGACCTGGCCGATCAACTCGTCCGCGGCCAGGGGTTCCCGGTGCAGCCGCAGGGTGCCGGCGTCGCCCGCGGCGAGGTCGCGCAGGTCGTCGATGATGTGCTGCAGTTGCAGCGCCTCGTCGTGCAGGGAGGCGATGAGGTCGGGGTCGGGGTCGAGCAGTCCGTCGCGGGTGACCTCCAGCCACCCGCGGATATTGGTCAGCGGGGTGCGCAGTTCGTGGGCGATGTCGCTGACCATGGCCTTGCGCTGGGCCTCCATCTGTTCCCGGCGCGCGGTCAGGTCGTTGAAGGCGGCGGCCAGGAAGCCCGTCTCGTCCTTGGTGGTGACGGCGACCCGTGCGTGGTGCTCGGGCGGCTGCCGGGCGGCGGCGGTCAGGGCGCGCAGGGGGCGGACGAGACGGACGGCGACGAGGGCGGTCAGTGTGATCGTGACGGCCAGGACGAGGCCGGTGACTCCGATGACCTTGGTCTTGTTGGCGGGTGAGAGGTCGAAGCCCGACTGCTGTTGGTCGCGGTTGCCGAGGTAGAGGGTCGCCGGTGGGGCGACGTAGGGGTCGAGCTGGGTGCGGCGTGATGTGTCGAGACAGTTCTGCACCTGCTGATCGCCGCGGACGTTGCCGGACACCGGGCCGGGCATTCCTGGAATGACATCGGTGCCGAACAGTTCCCGCAGATAGGGGTCTGCCTCGGCCATCCGCTTCCAGTCGTCGGGGAGGCAGCCGGTCATCAGTTTCGCGAGGGCCGTCAGCGCCTTGCGCTCGGTGGGCATCCCCGGGGTGTCCGTCGCGACGGCGCACCGCGCGAGCGCGGCCGACTGGCCATCGTCGGCGATGACCACCGTACGGCCGCTGGGCATCTGTCTGGTGCGGGCGCCGTTGCCGAACTTGGCCATGCACTTCACACGCCGCCGCGCCACTTCGCTCACCTTCTCCGCCTCGGTACGGGACAGCCGATACGGTCCCACCGCCCGCGGGTCGATGCCGGTGAGCTGGGCGCCGGGCTCGGTGTAGGTGTCCGTACGCAGCGGGTCGACGGTGGCCGAGGCGCGGGCGGGCAGCGCGGTGCCGGGTGCGGCGGAGTCGGCGATGAGCCGTCCGCCCTCGGTGGTCAGGGCGATGCGCCGGTCCAGGGTGCGCGACAGCGTGCGTACGGTGGTGCCGACGCCGTCCCAGTCGGCATGGCCCGCGGCATAGCCGCTGAGCCGGCGCAGGATGTCGGAGTCGTCGGAGAGCACCTGCCCGCTTTCCTCCTGGATGGCCCGTGTGGTGAGCTGCACGGCCAGCCACGCGGTGGCGCCCACGGACAGCACCGCGATCGCCACGGTGGTGATCAGCAGCCGTACCAGCAGACTCTTGTGCCAGGGGATGCGGGGAGCGGGTATCGCGCCGTCGGGGCCGGGCACGGTCATGAGGGGTCCCGGCCGTCGACGAGTTTGGTGTCGACGAGCCTGTAGTCGACGAGTTTGTAGCCGACTCCGAACACCGTCAGCAGCCGTGCGGGGGCGTGCGGGTCGGGCTCGATCTTCTTGCGCAGGTTCATGATGTGCATGGTGATGGCGCGCTCGGTGGACGCCCGGTCGTGACCGCGGGTGTGCTCCAGCAACTGGCGGCGCGAGAAGACCCGTTCGGGCTCGGCGGCCATGGCGCTCAGGATGGCGAACTCGCCCGGGGTGCAGTCGACCGCCGCGCCGTCACAGGTGACCTCGTGCCGTACCGGGTCGACGGTGATGCCCCCGACACGCAGTACGGGGGAGTTCTCGACGGGAGGCAGGGTGCGGCGCAACACGGTGCGGATGCGTGCCAGCAGCTCCCGGGGGCTGTACGGCTTCGTCATGTAGTCGTCCGCGCCCAGGTCGAGCCCGAGCAGCAGATCGTCCTCGGCGGAGCAGGCCGTGAGCATCAGCACCGGTACGTCCGCGTCCCGGCGCAGCACACGGCAGACGCCGAAACCGTCGAGGCCCGGCAGCATGACATCGAGGATCACCAGGTCGGGCCGGTGGTTGCGGGCCTCGTCGAGAGCGTCGCGTCCGTCGGAGACGACGACGGCCGTATGGCCTTCCCTGACGAGGAGCCGGCGGATGAGCTCGGCCTGCATGCCGTCGTCCTCGGCGACCAGAATATGTGCGCACACGCCGCTGACCTTATGTCTGCTGCGGCGTCGTCAGTACGGTGCACGGTCCCCTTGCGGTTCTTCCCACACCCTGACCACTTCCTGATATCCGCGCTCCACGCTGGCCCCATGCACGACGGAGAATCCACCCATCACACCTGCCCGGGCCCGGGCCCGGCTCCGGCTCCGGCTCCGGCAGCGGCGTCCGCGGCGGGCCCGGCGCGCCGCGTCCCAGCCGCCCGCCCCGTCCCGGCCCGGTCCGTCCTGGCGCTGCTGTCCGTCTCGGTGTGCCTGTTGGCCGGCTGCGGCACCGGGGCGTCGGACGCGAAGGACCCCGCAGGGGACCCGGCGAAGAGACCCGTGCAGGCCGCCGGGGCGGCGACGGGGCCCCGGCTGGACCTGCACGCCACCGACGGGCAGGAACATGTCCCGGTCACCGTCGGCGGCCGGGTCACGGTCGAAGGGGGCACGCTCGCCGAGGTGTCCCTGTCCACCGCGGACGGTCGGGCGGTGGAGTCGGTGGAGGGCGAACGGTCCCCGGACAAGAAGAGCTGGGCTCCCTCGGACGACCTGAAGCACGGGACGGCCTACCGGTTGACCGCCGTGGCCACCGGCACCGACGGCCACCGTACGACCAGGAGCGTGACGTTCAGGACGCTTGCCGAGGCCGACCGGTTCACCGGCACCTCCACCCCGCGGAACGGCTCCACGGTGGGTGTGGGCATGCCGGTCTCGTTCACCTTCGACAAGCCGATCACCGACAAGAAGGCCGTCGAGTCCGCCGTCGAGGTCAGTGCCGACAGCGGACAGACCGTCGTGGGCCACTGGTTCGGCGGGCAGCGCCTCGACTTCCGTCCGAAGGAGTACTGGAAGCCCCAGTCCACGGTCACCGTCAGGATCCGCCTCGCCGGAGTGAAGGGGGCCGCCGGCGCGTACGGCGAGCAGGACCAGACCCTCCGGTTCAAGGTCGGGCGCGGTCAGGTGTCCACCGTGGACGCCGCCGCGCACACCATGAAGGTCGTCCGGGACGGCAGCACCGTGCGGAACATACCGATCACCGCGGGCGCCGCCTCGTCGCCCACCTGGAACGGGCAGATGGTCATCTCCGAGAAGCTGATCTCGACGCGGATGAACGGCGCCACGGTCGGTTACGCCGGCGAGTACGACATCCCCGACGTCCCGCACGCCATGCGGCTGTCCACCTCGGGCACCTTCATCCACGGCAACTACTGGGGGGCCGACTCCGTCTTCGGCCGGTCCAACATCAGCCACGGCTGCGTGGGGCTCAATGACGTCAAGGGCGGTGGCGACTCCGGTCAGGACGCCGCCTGGTTCTACGACAACTCCCTCATCGGCGACGTGGTCGTGGTGAAGAACTCCGACGACAAGGTGATCGCCCCCGACAACGGACTCAACGGCTGGAACATGCCGTGGAACGAGTGGACGGCGGGTTCGGCGCTGTGAGGCACCCGGTGAGGCACCTCTTCTCGTCCGTGGGCTCCTCCGTGGGCTCCTCCGTGGGCTCCTCCGTGAGCTCCTCCGTGGGCTCCCGTCTGCCGGTTCCCGCCGCGGTCCTGGCCCTGGCCCTCACCCTGGCCGGGTGCGGCGGCCCCGGCGGTGACCCCGGTGCCGGGACGGCGGAGGGCGTTCCCTCGGCCGCCGCCTCGGCCGCTGCCAGTGCGCAGGGCGACCGGGCTGCCACGCCCAGCACGGCTGACGCCGGAGCTGCGGGCGCGAGTGCGAGTGCGAGTGCGAGTGCGGGTGCGGGTGCGAGTGCGGGTGCGAGTGCGGGTGCAAGTGGGGGCGCGAGCGCTTCCGCAGCGGCCGACCTCCCGGGCCTCGGCCCCCGGACGCTCGCCGCGGTCCCCGAGAACGCCCGGCAGGTCGTCGTCGTCACCGGGAAGGACAGGAACTCCCCCAAGTCGCAGGTGGTGCTGTACCAACGCACCCGCGACGGCTGGGCCGCCGGGCAGACCTGGGCCGCCCACAACGCGCTCCGGGGCTGGACCGACGACCATCACGCGGGTGACCTGCGCTCGCCCATCGGCGTGTTCACCCTCAGCGACGCGGGCGGACTGCTCGCCGACCCGGGCACGAAGCTGCCCTACGACCGGTCCGGCGGCTTCACCATCGGCGGCACCGGATTCGAGGGCGAGCCGCTCGCCGGCTCCTTCGACTACGTGGTCGCGATCGACTACAACCGCAAGCCGGGCACCTCCCCGCTCGACTGGACCCGTCCGCTCGGCGCGGGCCGCGGCGGCGGCATCTGGCTGCACGTCGACCACGGCGGGCCCACCCACGGCTGTGTGAGCCTGGCGCAGCAGCACATGAAGGAGTTGCTGCGCACGCTCGACCCGGCGCTGCACCCGGTGATCGTGATGGGGGACCGCACGTCTCTCGAACGGTAATGACTCCATCTGCCGCCGCGGACTGGTGAATTGGGGCGGCTCATAATTCGCTGGCGACGCTGATGGACCCGGTACTACCGTGCGCCGAGGACGCCACGGAGATCACTGGCGGAACCAACAAGAACCAGCAGAACCAGCAGAACCCGCTGACGGTGTCGTACAGCGCGGGGAAGGGACGGATGGACGCAGATGGAGCCAGCTGATTTCTATACCGGGATCGTTGCCGATGCCTACGCGCCCCTGAAGTCCTTCTCTCCGGACCCCGACCCGTACGCGGCCTTCGTGCGGGAGGCGGGCGCACCGGCGCTGGAGCTGGGCTGTGGAGACGGTGATCCGCTGCTCGCGCTGCGTCGGCTCGGGCTGGACGTGGAGGGTGTCGACTCCTCCGCGGACATGCTGGAGCGCTGCCGGCGTCGGGCCGAACAGGCGGGTGTCGCGGTCACCGTCCACCATCAGCGGATGGAGGCGCTCAGTCTGCCGCGTCGGTACCGTGCGGTCTTCCTGGCCGGTCCGACCTTCAACCTGCTACCGGACGACAGCACTGCCGAGGACGCTCTCCGCGGCATCCGCCGCCACCTTGTCGACGGCGGTTCCGCCTTGATCCCGCTGCATGTTCCGTCCCCCAGCCCCACCGATCAGATCGGGCGCGTACGCACGGCCACGGCCGACGACGGTGCCGAGTTGCGGTTCTCCGTGGTGTCCGAGGAACGCGATGAAAACCTGCGTACCCAGACCGCCTTGCTGCGCTACGAACGCCACGGGAACGATGACAGCTCCGTGCTGGAACGCCCCTGGCTGCTGCACTGGTACACGCGCTCCGGGTTCGAGAAGCTCGCCGCGGCGGCCGGGCTGACGACGGTGTCGGTCACGGACGAGAACGGCGACGCCGCCAAGGATGACGCCTCCTCCACGGTCTTCCGGCTCCGTGCCGAGCCCCCGCCGCCAGGGCACTAGGGCACAGTGCCGGAGCGTGGCGCGGTGGCGACTCAGGTGATCATTCTCAACGGTGGTTCCAGCTCGGGGAAGTCGGGGATCGTACGGTGCCTGCAGGCCGTACTGCCCGATCCGTGGCTGGCGTTCGGGTGCGACTCGTTCGTCGACGCTCTGCCCGCGAAGATGCGGGACTCGGACGGGGGAATCGTGTTCGCCGCGGACGGCGGGGTGAGCGTCGGGGCGGACTTCCGGGCGTTGGAGGCGGCCTGGATGGAGGGCGTCGTGGCGATGGTGCGTGCCGGGGCCAGGGTCATCATCGACGACGTCTTCCTCGGTGGAGCGGAGTCCCAGAAGCGGTGGCAGAAGGCTCTGGGCGGGCCGGCCGTGTTGTGGGTCGGCGTCAGGTGTGAGAGCGCGGTCGCCGCGGGGCGTGAGATCGCGCGGGGAGACCGGGTCCGGGGAATGGCCGCGTTGCAGGCGGACGTGGTGCATGAGGGGGTCTCGTACGACCTGGAGGTGGACACGACGCGTACCGAGTCCCTGCTCTGTGCGCGCACGATCGCCGCCCGCGTCAGCTGATCGCCGGAGGGGGCATGCCGACGTTGGGATCCAGAGCGCGGGAGTTGATGTGACAAGGTCAGGTCCCTTGGTCCGGTCACGGGCCACCGGGGACGTCGAGGGGTGTGTGAGGGTTCTCGCGGAGGTCCATCGGTGTGACGGTTATCCGGTGAACTGGCCTGAACGGCCTGCCGAGTGGTTGTCGCAGGCTTCTGTGTTGAGGGCCTGGGTCGCCGAACTCGATGGTCGTCTCGTCGGCCATGTCGCCTTGTCCAGGAGCGGTGAAGGGGATCTCGCTCCCGGCCTGTGGAGCCTGCGGAGCGGGACGAGTGAGGACTTGACCGCGGTGGTCAGCCGGCTGTTCGTGGCGCCGCGGGCCAGGGGGCACGGGATCGGCGCGCTGCTGGTCGGCCGAGCCGTGGAGGAAGCACGACGCCGTGGTCTGCATCCGGTGCTGGACGTCGTGGCGTCCGACACTGCCGCGGCAGCCCTGTACGAGCGGCTGGGCTGGGAACTGATGGCCACGGTCGAGCAACGATGGAGCCCGTCTCAGCTGGTGTCCGTCCGCTGTTACGCGGCGGCGTCGTGACGCAGCCGGTCACAGGCATCCGTTGTGGCCACTTCACGGAGGAGTACGCGTGAGCGGCGGCGTCCGCCGGGCGGTGTCCGGCCCGTGGTCGTGCAAGAAGGAGGGCTGCTGCCACCTCCAGGGCGGTATGAGCTGCGCGTGGTCCGAGGACCATGGTTGCGACGGACGGTTGATCGTCCGTCGCAACCGGCCCGGCCGGGCGTCAGTTGTTGACCAGGTCGATCACCGCCTCCGCCTGATCCCCGTGTTCCGACGAGTAGATCTCCAGGCCATCGGCGCGGTGGCTGTGGGTGCCGACGATCTGGACGTTGTCGTCGTCGACGCCGGTGAGGAACGGGCCGCCGCTGGCGCCGTGGCCCATGTCGCAGTCGATGGCGAGCCGGTCGTCGAGGGGGTTCCAGTCGCTGGCGTCGACGGTGTCGCCCTGGCAGAGCATCATGCGCTTGCCGTCGGCGAAGTCGCCGGCCGGGCGGCGGTATCCGTCGACCGGGTACCCAAGGACGTACACGTCGCTGTGGTCGGTGTCCCCAAAGTCATAGCCGTACGCGCCGACCGAGTCCTGGAGGGTGCCGTAGGTCGGGTGCTTCTTCATCACGAGAGCCCCCATGTCGTCGGTGCGGAGGTCCCCGTCCTCGGACCACGTGTCGGGCACGATCACCCGGTCGGCGAACCAGGCGCCCCAGGGGGCCTCGCCCTTCGCGTACGCCGGGATGAACATGAAGTCCGTGTAGAAGGCGCCGCCCTTGCCTCCGTGCAGGCAGTGAGCCGCCGTCCATACGGCGTTCTTGGTGTTCGACGTGATGACGGAGGCGCTGCAGACTTTCGACCCCTGGGGTGTTTCGAAGAACAGCTTCCCCGTGGCCACGTTCGGCCACGAGCGCGGGTACTCGACGAAGTCGGAACGCGGCTGGTCCAGCGTCGACACGCCCTCTTCGGGGCCTTCGGCACGCCGGTTCTTGGGTGGAACGGCGTCGGCCGAGAGCCGTGCGTTCTCGTCCCTGCCGCCGCTGTCACCGGCTCCGGCGCCGTCGTCGGGGCTTCCCGGCTCCTGCGCACGGCCGACGTCGGGTGATGCGGCGGGTGGGTCCATCGGGTTGGTCAGGGCCTCGCGCATGCGCTCCGGTGTCCAGTGCTCACGCGCCTGTGCCGTCGTGCCGGTCGTCTTCTCCGACAGAGCCCGGGGCTCCGCCTGGGCCTGCTGTGAGGTCGCGTCCCGCGATCCCGGTGGGGTGTTCTGCTCGGCGGCCGTCGCCGGGACGGAGGACAAGCCCATGAGCGCCAGGGGCACGACAAGCAGCGAGAGACTTCTGCGCACAGTGATTCCTTCCCCTTGAGGCACCCGATGGTCGATCGGGTGTCAGAGGAATGCTCGCGGGGAGGAAGGGCCGGCTGAGGCCGTTTCACCGATGCTTGCGAAACGTTTCTCGCCGGTCACAAACGGACTTTCCTGCCTCTTCCGCCACCTACGCCCTTAACGCTCCTGAACATCAACTTCTGGCCAGATGCGTGGCGCCCGGTGCGGGCGCCTCACGGCTTGCGGGCGACACCGACGTACAGCGAGACCTCCGCGTCGGTCACGTCGGCGGTGATCCGGCTCTCCTCGGCCATGCCGTCGGCGTCCCAGCGGTGCGGAACCTCGACGCCGGGCGGGACGACGTCCAGGCCCGCGAAGAACCGTTGCAGCTCGGCCCTGCCGCGCGCCTGCACCGGGATGCCGGACGAGCGGTAGACCTGGAGCGCACTGCTGATGCCCTCGGGGTCGAAGTCCGTCGTGACGTGGGACAGCGCGAGGTACGAGCCGGGGGCGAGGGCGCCGAGGAGCTGCTTGACGACGCCGTACGGGTCGGGGTGCCGGCCGTCGGGGAAGAAGTGCAGCAGGGCGTTGAGGCTGAGACCGACCGGGCGTCCGAGGTCGAGGGTGTCGGCGAGTTGGGGTGCCGCCAGGACGGAGGCGGGATCGCTCACGTCGGCCTGGACGAACGCGGTGCGGCCCTCGGGACTGCCGTTCAGGAGGCGTTGGGACTGGGCGAGGACGATCGGGTCCCTGTCGACGTACACCACGCGGGAGTCCGGGGCGACGCTCTGGGCGATCTCGTGGAGGTTGGGGCTGGTGGGGATGCCGGTGCCGATGTCCAGGAACTGCCGCACGCCTCGCTCGGCGAGGAAGCGGGTGGCGCGGTGCATCCACACGCGGTTGGTGCGGGCGATGACCATGAGGGCCGGGAAGGCGGCGATCGCCTTGCCCGCTGCCGCGCGGTCGACCGCGTAGTTGTCGCGACCACCCAGGTAGTAGTCGTACATGCGGGCGATGCTCGGCTGGTCGGTGCTTGGCTGGTCCGTGCTTGGCTGGTCGGTGCGTGGCTGGTCGGTGCGTGGCTCGGTGACGCTCATGTCCGGTCTCCCCTGTTGGGTCTACCCGTCTTCACTTCGTCGTCCCACCGCGGGTCGGCCCGAATGCGTAGGACCGGCCCACGGCAGGCTAACAACTCCTTTGCTGCAGTGACGAGTTCGTATCGGGCCGACTCAGCCGACTCAGCCGGCTCGGACCTCGGTGTTCTGGCCGGCGTGCAGCAGCCAGGTTCCGTCGTCCCGCTTGGTCATGACGTGGAGCGGGCTGCCCTCCGAGTCGCCCTCGGCCGAGTGGTAGACCTGCCGGACCTTGACGGCCGCGACGTCGGGTCTCAGGAACCGGATGTGCGCCGCCTCGTAGGTGACCTCGCCGCTCCACGTCGCGGTGGGCAGTACGGCGCGGGTGAACTCGGCGATCGCGTCGAAGCCGAGGAGGACCTTGCCGTGGGCGGTGGTCCAGAGGGCGTCGGGGTGGAAGAGCGCGAGGAATCCCTCGGCGTCCTTGGCGCGTTGGGTGCGTTCGACGGTGGCCACGATCTCTTCGAGGGCCTTGATGTCCTCGGTCGCGTCCGCCGTGGTGTCTGTGGAGATGTCCGTGGTGGCGTCGGCCGTGGTGTCCGTGGTTTCGGTGTTCATGCGGATCACTCTGTGACCTCAAGCAAGCTTGAGGTCAAGGGTGATGTGGTTTCCGCGGCTTGGGCGCGGCGAACGCTCCCGACACGCGTGTGGCGCCGCCGATCCCGCTGAACGGGACGGGCGGCGCCACGCGTGCAAACCGGCCGGGACGTTACCCGGGGAACGGCTTGCTCGCGTCGTCGTCGGCCTTGATGCAGGCGTCGAGCCTCTTCTGGAGAGCGGCCGCGTCGCTGAGCGCCTTCCTTGCCGCCGCGGTCTCCCCCAGATGCTTCAGCTTCCCGGCCTTCGCCTTGAGGTCCGCGATCTGCTGGCGCATCTGCCGCTCGTTGCACTTGACGGCGGCGGTGACGGCCACGTCGCCCTGCCCCGCCGTCGTGGCTGCGTGCGCGGGCATCGACGTGACGAAGAAGCCTCCGACCATGGCCGCGGTGACGGCCAGGACGGAAAATTTCTTGCTCATGAGCTGTTTCCCCCAAATAGGGCTTGCATTGGTCGAGTTGATCCTACAAAACCTTTTGAATCCGCAAGCACCGCACCGGTCCCGAGAGGTCAACTACCGTGCCCTCCATGGACTTCAGTGTGGTTGCCGCAGCACGTGAGGACGACAGCCCGGTCGATGAGCCGTTGCGGGTCGCCGTGGTCGCCGACCGGCTCGGGTATCCCGAGGTGTGGGTGGGTGAGGGGCCGACGTGGGACGCGTTCGTGCTCGCCACGGCGATCGGCGGTGCCACCGAGCGCGTGGCGCTGACGGCCGGGCCAGTGCCGGTGTCCGTGCGGGATCCGTTGACGATCGCCCGAGGGGCCGCGTCGGTCGCCGCCGTCACCGGCCGACCGGTGGGGGTGGCTCTGGGGACCTCCAGCAAGAGGGTGGTCGAGGGCGTCCACGGCCGGCCGCGTACCCGCCCCGCGGCCGCGCTCGCGGAGAGCGCCGAGGCGGTGCGCCGGCTCATGCACGGTGAGCCCGGTGAGGCGATCGTGCCCGGGAGTTCCTTCCGGCGGCGGCATCGGCCGCCGGGCGGGGCGGTGACCGTGGCGGCGTTCGGTGACCGGGCCATCGCCACGGCCGCCGAGCACTCCGACCGCATGCTGCTCGACGTCGTCTCGCCCGCTCAAGTGCGGGAACTGCGGGGCAAGTTGGACGCGGCCGCCGAACGGGCGGGGCGGACGACGCCGCCGCTGGCCGCCTGGCTGCCCGTGGCCGTGGATCCGGAGCCGGAGTCCCTCACCCAGATCCTGCGGAGCATCGTCGGCTATCTGACCGTGCCGGGGTACAGCGACGTTTTCGCCGACGCCGGTTACGGCGAGGCCGTGGAACTGGCGGCTTCCGGAGCCGACCCGGACGCCCTGCTCGCCGTGCTCCCGCCCGAGGCCGCGAGCACGGTCGGGCTGGTGGGTGACGTCGCCACGGTGCGCGCGCGTATCGACGCGTACGCCGCGGCCGGGCTGGACGAGATCGCCCTGGTCCCGGCCACGGCGGCCGACCCGGGCGGGGAGCGGACGCTGACGGCGCTGGCCGGCCAGGGCCAGGGATAGGGCCGGCGACGGGGCAAGGGCCAGGGCCGGGCCAGGGCCAGGGCCGGGCCAGGGCCAGGGCCGAGCCAGGGCCGGGCCAGGGCCAGGGCCGAGCCAGGGCCGGCGACAGGGCCAGGGCCGAGCCAGGGCCGGCGACAGGGCCGGGGCCGGGGCCGGGGCCGGGGCCGGGGCCGGGGCCGGGGCCGGGGCCGGGGGCAGGGTTAGGGCTGAGCGCTTCGCGGTGGGCGGACGCGGGTTCGTTGTGGCTGGTCGCGCCCACGCGGCGGAGCCGCACATTGACACAGCCCCGCGCCCCCTACGGGGCGCCGTACCGCACCGGAGTTCGACACGGCCGCTCGGGGCACGCGGCCGGAGCTCATGGCGAAAGACCTCAGCCCAGCCACGCCTTGACCTTGTCGGGGTTCGCCGCGACCCACTTCTTCGCCGCTGCCTCCGGGGACATCTTGTCGAGCGCGATGTACTTGGCGACGGTGTTCTGGTCGGCGTTGGTCCACTCGAAGTTCTTCACCAGGTCGTAGGCCGGGCTGCCGGACTTCGCGAACCGGGTGCTGACGATCTTGTCGAGGTCGAACACGGGATAGTCGCAGGCGACCTTCGCCGGGTCCTTGTCGCAGCCCTCCGTGTGCTGAGGCAGCTTGACGTGGACCAGCGGCACCTCCGAGAAGAACCACTGCGGCTCGTAGAAGTAGCCGATCACCCACTTCTTGTTCTTCTCGGCGTCCCGGAATGCCTGGATCAGCGCGGTCTCGCTGCCCGCGTACACCACCTTGAAGTCCAGCTTCAGGTTCTTCACCAGGGACTCGTCGTTGGTCTGGTACGACGGGTCGCCGTCCAGGAGCTGGCCCTTGCTGCCCGACTCGGAGGTCCTGAACTTCGAGGCGTACTTGTTGAGGTTCTTCCAGTCGGTGATGTCCGGGTACTTCTTCGCGATCCACGGGGGGACGTACCAGCCGATGATTCCCTTGTTGCCGGTCGGGCCGAGGTTGACGGCGGTCTTCTGCTCGGTGATGTACTTCTTCTTCAGGTCGTCGTGGCCCCAGTTCTCCAGGATGGCGTCGACCTCGCCCGTCTCGAACCCCTGCCAGCCGATCTCCGCCTTGAGGTCCTTCTTCACGACCTTGCAGCCGAGTTCCTTCTCCGCGACGTGGGCGACGACCGCCGCGTCGGCCTCGTAGCCCACCCACGGGTTGACCGCGAGGTTGAAGGTGCCGCACTTGCCCGGGCCGCCGTCCGCCGCGGCGGGGTCGTCACCGACCTTCGCCCCGCCGCAGGCGGTCAGGGTGAGACCGAGTACGGCCATCCCCGCCGCGCCGGAACGCCACTGCCTTGCTCGTCTTGCCATGGTCTTGCTCCTTATACGGGTCAGGTCATGTCCAGGGCGCACCGGAACCCCACGTTGCCGGTTGCCGAGTCGGGGAGGAGGCCCTGCCGCGCGGCGACCCGGTAGCGGCGGCAGTAGGACGCGTGGCAGAGGTACGAGCCGCCCTTGGCGATGCGCTGCCCTCCGTCGAGGGAGGGGAGGAACGGGTCCTCGCACCATTCCCAGACGTTGCCGGTGGCGTTGTACAGGCCGAAGGCGTTGGGCTCGTAGGCGTCGACCGGACAGGTGCCGTACCAGCCGTCGGCCGTCGGGTGCCGGTTCGGGAAGTCGCCCTGCCACACGTTCATCCGGGGACGGCCGCCCGGCTCGAACTCGTCGCCCCAGGGGAACACCTTCGCGTGCAGCCCTCCTCGGGCGGCGCGTTCCCATTCCGCCTCGGTGGGCAGGCGTTTGCCGGCCCAGGCGCAGTAGGCGCGGGCGTCGTCCCAGTCGACGTGGAGGACGGGGTGGTCAGGGCGGTCCTGCCAGGTGGAGTGCGGTCCGTCGGGACGGCGCCAGTCGGCGCCCTCGACCTGTCGCCACCAGGGCGCGGCCGCCACGGCCCTGGTCGGCGGAAAGTCGTCCGGGAGCAGTCCGGCGAAGACGAACGACCAGCCGATTCGCTCGGCCGAGGTGCGGTGTCCGGTGTCGGCGGCGAAGCGGGCGAACTGTGCGTTGGACACCGTGCACGCGTCGATCCAGAAGGCGTCGAGAGACACCGTGCGCACCGGGCCTTCCCCGTCGGCGGGGTAGGCGAGCGCGTCCGCGCTGCCCATGAGGAACTCGCCGGCGGGGACGGCCACCATGCCTTCGGATGTCCCCTCGGTCGCCCGGTGGAGGGCGGTCGGCGGGGGCTCCGATCGGCGCGCGTCCGCGTCCGCGCCTCGGCCGCCGGTCGGTGCGCAGCAGTTCACTGTGCCCCCATGACCCGCCGGTGCAGTCCGCCGTCGAACTCGGGCGGCTCGGTGGTTCCGGTGTCCAGATCGACGCGCACCGTGTGGATCGTTCCGGTGAACTCGTTGTCCAGGACCGGATAGTCGTCGGTCACCGGTGTACTCAGGTCCACCCCGACGTCGAGTGTCTCGTCGAAGGAGAAGTAGTACGGGATGGTCCGCTCGATCCGTCCGGTCGCGTGCTTTTCCCCGTCCACAAGGAGCACGGCGGTCCCGCCCTTGCCGAGTCCTCCGCCGTCGTAGGCGAACTCGAGCCGGATCTCGTGCCGTCCAGGCGGCAGGGGCTCGCCGCCGCGCAGGGTGTACAGGCTCATGCCGAAGTAGTTGTAGGCATAAGCCGGCCTGCCCTCGGTGAAGTACAGGGTCCAGCCGCCGAATCGGCCGCCCTGCGAGATGATCACGCCCTCGGCCGTCGACTCCCTCTCCCCCTCCGTCTCCGTCCCCGTCCTCGTCTCCGTCCCCGTCCCCGTCCCCGTCCCCGTCTCCGTCTCCGACCCCGTCTCCGGCAGGTCGATGTCGGCCGTGATGCTGTGCGAGCGGTTCTTGACGTTGGGTGTGGTCTCCTCGGTGAACCGCCGCATGCCCGCGCGGTAGGTGACGGAGGTGCGGTCACCGAGCAGGTCGATGCGGCCGGCCATGGCCGGGTTCTCCCGCTCGGTGACCCGGTCGTCCAGGGGGAAGACCTGGTACTTCGCCGCCTCGATCAGGAACAGGTCCTGCAACTGGCGCAATTTCTGGGGGTGTTCGGCGGCGAGGTCGTGTGCCTGGCTCCAGTCGCGGCTCAGGTCGTAGAGCTCCCAGACGTCGTCGGCGAACCTCCGGTCCCCCTCCGGCACCATCTCCCAGGGGACGCCGTGCCGGGTGACCGCCATCCAGCCGTCGTGGTAGATGCCCCGGTTGCCGCACATCTCGAAGTACTGGGTGCGGCGGTGCTCGGGCGCGTGGGGGTCCGCGAGCGTCGGCTGCATGCTCGTGCCCTCGATGGACTGCTGCGGCACCCCGTCCACGCTGAACGGGGCCGGGACTCCCACGCAGTCCAGGATCGTCGGCAGGACGTCGATCACGTGCGAGAACTGGTGACGGAGTCCGCCGCGTTCGGCGATCCCGCGCGGCCAGTGCAGGATCATGCCGTCCCGGGTGCCGCCGAAGTGCGAGGCGACCTGCTTGGTCCACTGGTAGGGGGTGTTCAGCGCCAGTGCCCACCCGGCCGGGGCGATCGGGTAGCTGAGCGGGCCGCCGATCTCGTCGATGTGGTCGATCATGTCGTCCGGGTCGTCCACGACGCCGTGGCCCAGCCGGTGCTCGACGATCGTCCCTTCGATGCCGCCCTCGCCCGAGGCTCCGTTGTCGCCCAGGATGTAGAGGAAGAGGGTGTTGTCCAGCTCGCCGAGTTCCTCCAGTGCGTCGACGAACCTGCCGACCTGTGCATCGGCGTGTTCGGTGAACCCTGCGAACGTCTCCATGAACCTGGCCGCCAGCCGGCGCCGGCTGTCGGTGAGTTCGTCCCAGTGGGGAACGCCTTCGGCCCAGGGCGCGAGTTCCGTCTCCGGGGGTACGACGCCGAGTTCCTTCTGCCGCCCGAGGGTCACCTCGCGCTGCCGGTCCCACCCGTGGTCGAACCGGCCGCGGTACTTCTCCTGCCATTCTGGACCGACGTGCAGCGGCGCGTGCGCGGCACCCAGCGCGAGGTAGGTGAGGAACGGCCGGTCGGGGGTCAGCGTGCGCTGGACGCGCACCCAGTCGATGGCGTGGTCGACGAGGTCCTCGGACAGGTGGTAGCCGTCCTCGGGCCGGCGGTCCGGCTCGATGGGGGTGGTGCCCTGGTACAGCAGCGGGTACCAGTGGTTCATCTCGGCGCCCATGAACCCGTAGAAGGTGTCGAATCCCTCGCCGGTGGGCCAGCGGTCGAACGGCCCGACCGCGCTGATCTCCCGCGGCGGGGTCTGGTGCCATTTACCGAAGGCGGCCGTGCTGTAGCCGTTGCCCTGGAGGATCTGGGCCAGGGTCGCCGCGCTGCGCGGCCGGAACCCGTTGTACCCGGGGGCCGCGGTGGTCATCTCGGTGGTGCCGCCCATGCCGACCGAGTGATGGTTGCGCCCGGTCAGCAGGGCCTGCCGGGTCGGCGAGCACAGGGCGGTCACGTGGAAGCGGGTGTAGCGCAGCCCGTTGTCGGCGAGCCGGTCCGCGGCCGGCATCTCGCACGGTCCGCCGAAGGCGCTGGAGGTGCCGAATCCGAGGTCGTCGACCAGCACGATCACCACGTTCGGCGCGCCCTCGGGGGGAGGGACCGGGCCGATGGGCGTGAAGGCGGTCTCCTGGTCGTGGACGTCCATCGCGGTCGTCAGGGGCCGACGGGTGTCGGGCCGCGGAAGTATGTGCCGTCCGGCGTCGAACTCAGTCATGTATTTCTCCGATTCGGTGCCCGGCGGGAAATGTCACGCCCTCTTGTCGCGGCCGAATTGTGGGTTTAATGCAGCTGGACGTCAGCGGCCCTGGGAGCGCCCCTGGCCTGCGACGCAGTCAACGTGTCAGTCGTTGCCGAGTCGGTCAACAAGACGTCTCGAATTTGCGCGAACCGTTTTTGAATGAGGGCAATAGAAATCTTCTATACCTGCTGGGGGATGTCAGTGCTGGGCAGGTGAGGACGCCAGGTCCACGAACGCCTGGGCGGCGGGCGACAGCGGACCCGACCGCCACACCAGCCGGCCGTGGCGCAGCAGCCGCGGCCGATGGGACAGCATCCGGGCCCCGCGCAGCGCGGCGTCCCGGGCCATGGAAGCGGGCAGCAGGGAGGCACCGACGCCGGAGAGGACCAGCGGCACGATCATCGCGCGGTGCGCGGTCTCCACCGCGATCCGCGGTGCGACGCCCAGCGCGGTGCACAGGTCGTCCACCGCCGCCCGGGTCTCGGTGCCCGGCGGTGTCACGATCAGGTCCAGCGCGGCCAGTTCACGCGAGGTGATGGTGTCGCCCGCCGGATGCGGGTGGTCCGCGGGCAGAACGACGTGCATCTCCTGCTCCGGCAGGTCGATCCCGCGGAGGTCCGCCGTGCTCACCGAGGCGTCCACCAGACCGAGTTCGCACCGCCCGGCCGCGACCATGTGCGCCACGGCGGGCCCGTGCTCCGGGTCGACCACGCGCACGGAGACCTTCGGATGTGCCCGATGGAAGCGCCCCAGCATGTCGGCCAGGGGGTCGACCGAAAGGGTCGTCTGCGAAACGATGTCGAGCCGGCCGCCGCTGAGCCCGAGGACCTCCCGGACCAGGGAGCCGGCCGTGGACAGGTCGCGCAGGACCTGCTGGGCCGGCCGGACCAGCGCCTCACCGGCCGCGGTGAGGGCGACACCCTGCGGGAGACGGTGAAAGAGCTTTCCGCCGAATTCGCGTTCCAGGGACCGGATCGCATGCGACAGCGAGGGCTGCGCGACATGGAGCGCGGTGGCCGCGGCCGTGAATCCGCCGTGCTCGACCACGGCGAGGAAATACTCCAGCTGGCGTCGTTCCATCGGGTCTCCGTCGGGTCCGTCGGGTCTCCCTCGGGTCCGTCGGGGCTCCGTCGGGATCCGTCTGGGCTCCGTCGGATCCGTCTGGCTCCGTCGGGATCCTCACACACGACCCCACCACTCGCCGCCTCGTCGCGTCGTCGCGTCGTCGCCTCGTCGCGTCGTCGCGTCGTCGCGTCGTCGCGTCGTCCCTTATGAGTCGGTGGCGGCCGGCGACGGGCGTGCCTCGGGGTGGTCCGGGCTCACGGAGAAGGCCATGTCGCCCGCCACCGCCACGATCGCGTCCTTCGCCAGCGTCACGCTGGGGAGCCTGTTCTCCGCTGAGGCCCCAGGGTCGTCCAGCTTGCCGCTGCTCCACTGTTTGTCACCGGAGACGCGGTCGAGGGCGAGGAGACGGCCGTAACGGTTGACGAAGTAGAGGTCGTCGTACTTCTTCGACAGGACCGGCGCCGACAGGTTCTCGATCTGTGTGTTCCGCGTCCAGATCCTGGTGCCGTTGGAGGCGCTCGTCGCGGTGACGGTCCCGTCGGGGCGGACGAAGTACACGACGCCGCCGACGGCGGTGGGCATGCCGCGCGGGGTGCCCTTCAGGGGGACGTCGGTGACGGTGCCGGTGTCCGGGTTCACCCGCAGCAGGGTCCTGTACGGCTCGTCGCGCCCGTCGCTCGACTCGGAGTCCTGGCTCTGCCGTACCGCGAACAGCGGCTGTCCGCCGACCGCGCCGAGTGGTTCCGCCGTCAGGGGCAGCCTGCCGAGTTCGCGCGCCGTGCCGTCGGCCGGGTCCAGGCGCAGGAGGCCCGCCGGGTTCTTGAAGGGGTCGTCGGCGTTGACGCAGATGCCGTAGGGGGCACCGCCCAGGGCAGACGGGGCGCAGGAGGTGCCGGCCGACGACTTCGCCGGGGTCCGCCACAGCTCCTTGCCCGTCTTCGTGTCGAAGGCGACGAACTCCGTGCCTCCGTTCGACATCGCCAGGAGGCCGCCGTTGAACAGGGCCGCGGGGCTGCCCGCGTCGATCGTGCTGGTCCAGGCCCGTTTCCCGGTCTCGGTGTCGACGGCGACCAGCTGCTGGGTCGAGTACACCGAGTCCTCGTTCGGCTGCACGTGCACGAACACGAGCCCGTCCCGTACGCCGAGGGGCCGTTCGGCGGCCTGCGAGGTGCTGCCGAACTGCCACTCGACACGGCCCGACGCGGCTGCGATCCGGGCGACCGTGAAGCCGGTTCCGGCGCAGTACAGGGAGGAACCGGCGGCTGCGGAGGAGCCGGCGGAGGTGTCGGAGGTGTCGGAGGTGTCGGCGGAGGTGTCGGAGGTGTCGGCCACGCAGCCGGACTCCACGGTGTCCACGTTGATGGCCGAGGAGTCCTTCACGGGGCGGGTGAGGTTCGTCTGCCAGGGCTGCCAGCCGGCGGGGAGCGCCGGGGTGCCGGTGGCGGGGGTGCCGGTGGCGGGGCTGCCGGTGGCGGAGGTGTTCCTGTCGTTCAGCCCGTTCGACAGCTGGTAGGCGACGTACGAACCGGCCGCGGTGACAGCGAGGGTCGCGCCGACGCCGATGAGCACGTTCCGTATGCGGCGGCCTGGACCTCGGCCGCCGCCCGAGCCGGCCGGGGCCGTCGTGTCACCGGGCCCGCCGCCTCGGGTCGGGGACGGGGCGGCGGCGACTCGGGTCCGGGATGGCGTGGCGGGTGTGGCGGGTGTGGCGGGTGTGGCGGGTGTGGCGGGTGTGAGTGGTGTGGCGGGTGTGGGTGGTGTGGCGGGGACGGCGGAGTAAGCGGCGGGTGTGGCCGGCAGGCCTTCGAACAGCCACTGCAGCTCGGTGAGTTCGGGGCGGGCGTAGGGGTCCTTGTCCAGGCAGCGTTCGGTGATGCTCCGCAGGGGCTCAGGCACCCGTTCCAGGGCGGGTGCCTCGTGCATGACCTGGTAGCCCGTCATGTACGGGCTGTCGGCGTCGAAGGGACCGTTGCCGGTGGCCGCGAACACCAGCAGCGAGCCGAGCGAGAACACGTCCGAGGCGGCGGTGACGTCCTTGGGTGTGGCGAACTGCTCCGGGGACATGAAGGGCGGGGTGCCGATCAGCCGTCCGGTCACGGTGAGGGCCTGGTTGTCGGCGGCGCGGGAGATGCCGAAGTCGATGACGCGCGGCCCGTCCTCGGCCATCAGCACGTTGCTCGGCTTCAGGTCCCGGTGCACCAGGCCCGCCTGGTGGATGTCCCGCAACGCCTCGACGAGCCCCAGCGCCAGCGTGCGCAACTCCCGCCCGCCCAACGGCCCTTCCTTGGCCACCGTCTCCGAGAGCGTGCGGCCGGGCACGTACAGCGTGGCCATCCACGGCTGTTCGGCGTCCGGGTCGGCGTCCACGACCGGCGCGGTGAACGCCCCGCTCACCCGGCGGGCCGCCGTCACCTCCTGCCGGAAACGGGCCCGGAACTCCTCGTCCTGCGCGTACTGGGCGTGGATGACCTTGACCGCGACCTGTCGCCCGGAGGACGAGCGTCCCAGGTGGACCACACCCATGCCACCGCTGCCGAGCCGGTCGACGAGCACGTAGCCGCCTATGGAGCCCATGGACTCCGATTCCCCGGTGCTCAGCGGCATCGCCGGTCAACCTTCCCAAGTCACCTGTTTCACACGGCCGTTCAGGAGCACCACACTAGTGCCACTCGGATCACCGGTCGGCGGGCGACTTCGCAAGGAGCGGGTCGGCGAGCGAGGGGTCAAGCCGTGAGCAAGGCGCTTCTGACCGCCGCATACGTGGCAAGCACGCGACGCAAAGACGCCACGTGCTCCTCGTCGAAGTCCAGCTTCTGGCGCTTTTCGAGGTTCTGGGGCTTTGAAAAGTAGTACCCGGAGATTCCCTTGAGCGCTGGGTCGCCGGCAAGCGCCACCACATTCGTAGCCGACTGCTCGACGGTAATCCCGAGGACGGAAAACAGCCCCCTGGAGATCACCCTGACAAAACCCGGCAGCGAGCGGTTGATGCCGGTATTCCTCACCAAACCCGCTGTCGCGCCGTTGATGGCGGGGCCGTTCGGGTGTTCCGCGGCGTACATCTGTTCATACAGCACGCAAGCCGACTGATTCTGTCCGATCGCGCGCATGACCGTGAAATTCTTTTCAAGAGATGGGTCGTCCTCGAAAAGGCGCGGATTCTTCGGCGCCTGCGCGCTGACAAAGACCACCCGGCCGTCATCAGCGTTCGAGAGCTCGGGCGTGAAAGCCTCGGTGAGGAGGTAGCGGACCAGGAACTGCGTCGCCCAGCCCTCTTCCAGGCCGTCGGCGCTCACCACCCGCTTGACGTTGACCACTCCGACAGAGTGAACGAGCGCATCCAGCCGTCCGCCCAGCTGCGGCTTGAGGACGCGCACAAACTGTTCGATCTCCGCGAACAGCGTGACGTCCAACGGCAGGAATTCCACCCCCGCAGAGCAATGAGGACGAAGCCGTGCGACGGCAGCCGCGCCCTTTTCGGCGCTGCGGCCCGCGATCCAGACTCTGTAACCCTTCTTGCCGAGGGCTTCCGCCACGGCCAGACCGATTCCGCTGCTGCCGCCCGTCACCAGTGCGGTGCGCGGCATCTCATTGCGTTCGCCCATGTTGAGTTCTCCCAGATCGATGGTCGCGGTGCTCCAGGCACGTCGGTGAACTGCGCGGAGCCAAGACCTAGTGAGATGCGGACGCCGGTGCGCCCGAGCTCTCGGGTAGCCATGAGGAGAGCGTACCTCATGACGAGACATGAATGTCTCGTCATGAGGCGTTAACATAACGGGGTGGTCAAATCAGATGTGGGGATGCAGCGGACCCGGGCGGCGATCCTCGACGCCGCCGCCCGGGTACTGGGCCGGCGAACGGACGCGGGGATGGCGGAGATCGCCGACGAGGCCGGGGTGGGACGCGCGACGCTGTACCGGCACTTCCCGTCACGGGAGTCGCTGCTGCGAGCCGTGGCGCAGACCGGGATCACCGAGCTCGTGGAGGCGTTCGACGCCGCGCACCTCGACGATCTTCCGGCCGACCGGGCGATCGCCCGGATCATCGCCATCTTCCTGCGGGAAGGCGCCAAGTATGCGGCGGTGATCAGGCAGGCCGACGAGTACTGCGAGCCTGCCGACATGGAACGCACGGTCACGCCCGTGCGCAAGGTCATCGACCGCGGCATCCACGACCAGGTGCTGCGCGACGACCTGCGCGGTGACGCGGTGTTCGCGATGTTCTCCGCGATCGTGGAACGTGCGCTCTGGTTGACGGTCGACGACGCGATGACCCCCGAGGAAGCCGCCGAGACCGCCCAGGCGATCTTCCTCAGCGGTGCACGGGGGCCCGAGCAGCCCTGAGGACCATGACGGCTGGAACAGATCGGCGCCGTGATCTCACTGATCACGGCGCCGTTCCGTGTGCGCCCCTACCGCCCCGGAGGTGGCCGAGCTTCCCGACGCCCGCGCACACCAGACCATCTGACGTGCAGGGCCCGGTCACCGCTCCCTCATGGCGGGAGCCTCCGCCACCACCACCCTCACGCCCGCCTCGCCGAGAGCCGTGCGGGTCGCCTCGTCCACCGAAGCGTCGGTGACGAGCACGTCCAGGTCCTCAGGCCCGCAGATCTTCACCATGCCCGCGCCGGGGAACTTGCTCCTGTCGGCCAGGAGCACCACCTGGTCGCCGGCGGCGATCATGGCGCGGCGGGCGGGCACCTCGGCGACAGAGGTGTCCATGACCTGGCCACCCGGGCGGACGCCACAGGCTCCCATGAAGAGCCAATCGGCGTGCACCTGGCGGAGGTTGTCCTCGGCCATGAAGCCGTCCAGCATGCGTGACTCGCGGATCACCATGCCGCCGAGCAGCATCAGGTCGATGGTGTCGTCCTCGGTGAGTTCGTCGTACACCGCGAGGCTGTTGGTGATCACGGTGAGCCGCCGCCCGTGCAGGTGGCGTGCCAGCCGGTGGACGGTGGTGCCGCTGTCGAGGATGACCGACTGGCCGTCCTCGATCATCGCGGCGGCCCGGGCGGCTATCGCGTCCTTCTCGGCCACGCTCGCCTCGGCGGCCTCGGCGAACGGCCGCTGGTCCACCTCCGCGACCGCTCCGCCGTGGACACGGGTGAGCAGTCCGTCCTCCTCCAGCTTGAGGAGGTCACGGCGGATGGTGGCCGCGCTGACATCGAGTTGCTCGGAGAGGTCGGTCACGGAGGCGGTGCCGCCGGAACGCAGGGCCCGCAGGATGAGTTGGTGTCGTCGCTCAGCCAGCACGCCACGGAACACTACACGTCACCATGTGGCGAAACCGGCTCGCTCCGTACCCACTTCCGACCGTAGGTTCGAGGGCGAGAAGATCTCCAAGTCGGGCGTCATCAGCAGGAATTGGAGCCCACCATGCCGGACACCACTTCGGCCGACCGCGACCCTCACGACATACGCGATGTACACGACGTACGCGACGTACGCGACGTACGCGACGCACATGGCGTGGATGACGTACGCGACGTACTGGCCCGCTATCACCGCGCCATGCTCGACAAGTCCGCGGACGATCTGGCCGATCTGTACGCGGCCGACGCCGTCCATGAGTTTCCGTTCCTCTTCCCTGGCATGCCGGAGCGCCTTCGGGGGCGGGAGGAGATCCGTGCGGGCTATCGGGCGGCATGGGGTGCGAGCCCGGCGCGGCCGCAGGAGATTCACGACGTCGTCGTCCATCGGAGCACCGACCCCGAGGTGATCACCGTCGAGCAGGTCGTCTCCGGGACGGTGACCACGACCAGGCAGGCCGGGCAGGTCGGGGAGGCGGGGCAGGCGGGGCAGGCCGGGCAGGCGTTCAGCTTCCCCGGGCTCCTGGTGCTCCGGGTCCGGGACGGTCTGATCGTGCACGCTCGCGACTACATGGACGGCCTGCGCGTCGCCCACACGATGGGCCGGCTGACCGCCGTGGCCGCCGCCCTCGGGCCCGGTCCGACGGGGTCGCCGCAGTCCTGACCTCACCGCGGGCCCTCCCCACCCGGGTGTTGCCACGTGCACCGGCGGTCCGGTGTTCAAGGCCATGGTGGGGTGTGCAGGGCGTTCATAGCCTCGTGGGCATGGCTGATGACGCGAAGAACACGGGCACGGGCAGGGACACGAGCACGGACACGGGCACATCGAGCGCGGCGGCGCCCTCGCGGCGGCACGCGTTACGGCGGCTCACGGCGGTGGCCGGCGGGGCGGCGGTCGCCGTCGGCCTCGGTACGGGGGTGGGGCGGGCCACTGACCACGGCGGGGCCCGGGGACAAGGACAAGCACAAGCACAGGGTCAGGGACGGGGGCGCAGGGGCGTGCGTACGTACGTCCTCGTGCACGGCACCCACAGCGCCGGCACGTTCTGGGCCGCGATCGGCAGGGAGCTGGCGCTGCGCGGGCACCGGGTCGTCGCGGTGGACCAACCGCTGCACGGTACCGAGAGGTTCGTGCCGGAGGCGTACCAGGCGCAGGATCTTCGGGCTCTGGCGACGGAGCCCTCGCCGCTCGCCGCCCTCACGCTGGACGACTTCGCGCGGCGCGTCACGAACACCGTGCGACGCGCCGCGCGGCTGGGCGGGCCCGTGGTGCTGGTCGGGCACAGCATGGGCGGGGTCTCGGTCAGCAGGGTCGCCGACGCCGTTCCCGAACTGCTCGCGCACATCTGCTACATGGCCGCCTTCTGCCCCAGCCGGACCATGCCGTCCCTGAACGACTGCGCGGCCTCACCCGAGGGGCAGCGCGCCATCAATCCGGTGGAGCAGGTCATCGGGGACCCGGAGAAACTGGGTGTGCTGCGCCTCAACTGGCGTACGTCCAACCGCCGTGACCTCGCCCTGTTCAAGGAGATGATCTGCGCGAACTACACGGACGCGGCGTTCCTGCGGGTGCTGGAGGGCATGCAGACCGACGAGTCGCTGGCGGCGTACGCGGGGCGGGCCGTGGGGCGGGCGGGTACGTGGGGGCGGATTCCGCGTACGTATCTGCGGATGGGCAAGGACAGGACCGTGTCCCCGGAGCTCCAGGACCGGATGATCGCGGAGGCCGACGCACTCACGCCGGACAACCGCTTCACCGTCCATGACTTTCCCGGGGCCGGACATCTGGGTCCTTCGGATCCCGCTCCCCTGGTGGACCTCCTTCACGGACTGCCGGTGACGGTGTAGTCGCGGCTCACCGCCCCAGGTCGCTCCATGTCATCCCGTGCTTCGCAGGGTCGTGACGATCCGGTTCGTCAGCTTCTTCGCCGTGCCGGCGCCGTTGTCGTGGCCGTCGGTGGACATGACGCTCACGACGTCGGTCCCCACGCGGGCGGCGATCAGCGTCGTGCCGTTCTCCCAGGCGCTGTCCGTGAGAGTGATCGTGTAGGCGGAGTCACCGAGTCCGGGTGTGGCGGCCCCGGAGATCTTCACCTTGCTGTGGGTCTGCGAGTCCGTGATCGCGGGGCACTGGGCGACGACCTTCTCCAGGCTCTTCACCACGCCCGCCGCGGTCGTCCCGCGGAAGGCGTCGATCTCCTGGGCAATGTCCGCGGACGTCTCCTTGTTCACGTAGTCGTTCTGCGCGAACGAGACCCCCGTGACTCCGGTGACGTCGATCCAACCGGTGCCGTTGAGCTTCGCGCAGTCCGGCTTGGAGGCTTCGGCGGAGGACGGCGAGGTGTACGCGGTGCCGGAGTCCCGGACACCGCTCGGGTCGACAGCGAAGCCGGAGGTGAAGAAGGACGCCGGCGCCAGGGCCTTCTTGAGCTGCGTGCCCGTCTTCAGACCGGCGTCGGGGTCCTTGGTGGTCGTGGCCGCCGAGTGCGTCGCCGAACCCGAGGAACCTGAGGAGCCGGACGAACCCGACGATTCCGACGAGCCGGAGGAACAGGCCGTCAGGGCCAGCGGGAGCGCCGCCGCGGCGAGGACCGCGGCAGCGGAGGACAGGAGACGCATCTGCATCCTTCGGGGAACTCAGGCAATCAACGGGTCTGACCGACCGGACCTTATGGGTGCACAGCCCACACATAGGCATGTAGCTGCCAAAGTTCTGTCAAAGCATGAAGTCACGGCATGAGGAAGGCACGCAGGGCGGCGTACAGGCGTTCCGGCTGGTCGAGGTGTACGTCGTGACCGGCCCCTTCGATGGTCGTGAGTTCCGTGGACGGGCCCGCGGACGGGCCTGCGGACGGGCTCCGGACGCTCCGGGCGAGCATCTCGCCGACCTCCTGGTCCGGCATGGTGCCCTGCGCGCCGCGCACGAGGAGAGTGGAGCAGGTGACGCGCTCCCAGGCGGGCCAGTACGCGGTGGTGGCCAGTTCCACGATCGCGGCGAGCATCGTGGCGCGGTCGACACGGTCGACATGGTCGACGCCGTCGAAGGCGGGGTGCTCTCCCTTGTCCAGCCATGCGGCGATCTCGGTGGGGAGCGTGGGGTTGGGGCCGCCCGGGCCCGCTTCGATCAGGACGAGGGAGTGGATCAGGGCCGGGTGGGACGCGGCGGTGAGCAGGGCAGTGTGGCCGCCCAGGGACTGACCGATGAGGGTCACCGGGGCCAGATCCAGGGCGCGTATCACCGTCAGGGCGTCCTGTACGGCGGCGGCTCGGCTCATGTCCTTGGGCTTGCGGGTGCTGGAGCCGTGGCCTCGGGCGTCGTACGCCACGATCCTGTGTCCGTCCGAGAGGAGCGGGGGCAGGAGGGCTTCCCACTCGCCCATGTGTCCCGCGAGGCCATGCAGGAGGAGGAGCGGCGCGCCCCTGCTTGGGCCACTGCTTCGGCTGCCCTGGTCTCCTTGGCCTGCTTGGCCTCCTTGGCCTGCTTGGTCGCGGTACGCGAGGCGGGTGCCGTCCGGGGTGGTGAGGTGGCCCGTCGTGGGGACTGGGGTGGGGGTCGTCACGAGTGGTCACCGTACGGCCGTCGCTGACGCCGGGCACAGGGTTTCCGCCCCGGCCCGGCGCCTGTCGGCTTGGTGGGCGGGGGTGTGGGGGTGTGGGGTGTCAGGTGGCGTGTGTCAGTTCCGGGAGCCCGAACAAGAGGGCGTAGCCCTGCGGGAGTTGGGCCAGCATGCGGTCGATCAGCGGGGTGTCCACCATGTGCGGAAGGGTGGCGAGGACCGAGCTGACGTCCCAGCGGGCCCTGGCGGGGGTGGCGGACTTGATACGGGTCGCGACGTCGTCCACGAACTCGGTGGCTGCCACGGGGCGGGTCACCGGGGTTCGGGACGTGACGAGGCGTGCCGCTTCCTCCGGCAGGCTCCGCGCGAGTTCGGCACGTGTCTCGCCGGTGACGTGGACGCCCAGGGCGGGGAGGACGATGCGGGTGACACGGGCCGCCTCCGCCGTGGTCGTGTACTGACCCGTGTTCCGTACGGCCTCGACCAGTTCGTCCCAGGTCGGGCGTGTGCTTGGGGTGTCCAACGGGTCACGGGGCGTCGTGGTGGGCGTCGTGGTGGGCGTGGTGGTGGGCGTGGTGCTCTGAGGTCTCGTGATGGCAGTCATCGTCGGGGCTCCTCCGGTCCAGTACCGGTGCATGAGATTCCGGTTCCGGTTCCGGTTCCGAGTTCCCAGGTCTTCGGTGCGTGTACCGGTTTCGCCCCGGAAGTCTGTGGGGCGGGCGGTTAACCTCGGGACACTCGGTTCACTTCGGTCATGGATCAGGTACGGGAGGCAACGATGGCGAGGGTTCCCACGGCGGCGGTGGCCGCGGGCGGGCTCATCGGGGGCTACGGCGTGGCCCGCTGGACCAGGAAGCGGCAGCTCGGCGGGGCCGTACTGGCCGTCGCCGGGGCCGCGGCGGCGCAGCAGTGGCGGCGGGAGGCCGGGGGCAGGGCCGCCGGGGCGCTGACCGCCGCGTACGTCGCCGCGTTCGCCGGGTCGCATCCGCTGGCCAAGAAGGTGGGCGCCTGGCCCGCCGTGTTCGGGGTCGCGGGTGCGGTGGCGCTGGCGTCCTGGGCGGTGGCCGACCGGCGGGGTGAGGGTTCCTGATCGGCTGTGGTCACTGATCGGCTGTGGTCACTGACCGGCTGTCGTCGCTGACCGGCTGTCGTCACTGACCGGCTGTCGTCGCTGACCGGCTGTCGTCACTGATCGACTGTCTTCCGGCTCGTCCGCGTGGCCCCGCCCCTGTCCGCCGCCCCCCGGGTCCGGAACGCCCGCCGGTACGCCTGCGGGCTGATCCCCACCACGCGCTTGAAACGGTCGCGGAACGCTGTCGAGGAGCCGAAGCCCGCCTGGTGCGCGATGTGCTCGACGGCGCGGTCGGTGTTCTCTAGGAGGTGCTGGGCGCGGCGGACGCGGGCCCTGTGCAGCCACTGCAGCGGGGTCGTGCCCGTCTGTTCGCGGAAACGGCGGTTGAGAGTACGGGCACTCGTGCCCGCGTGGGCCGCGATGTCGTCGAGCGTGAGGTCCCGCTCGGCGTTCTCCTCCATCCAGTGCAGCAGGGGCTCCAGCGTCGCGCCGGCCGGGGCGGGGGGCTGGGGGTGGAGGATGAACTGGGCCTGGCCGCCCTCCCGTTCCAGCGGCATGACCGACATGCGGGCCGCGTGGGCGGCGACCGCCGAACCGTAGTCGTTGCGGATCATGTGCAGGCACATGTCCATCGCCGCGGAGGCGCCGGCCGAGGTGAGGAACTGGCCGTTGTCGACGTAGAGGACGTTCGGGTCGACGGTCACCTTCGGGTACATGGCCGACAGGTCGGCGGCGGCGATCCAGTGCGTGGTGGCGCGCTGACCGTCCAGCAGGCCGGTGGCGGCGAAGATGAACGCGCCGACGCAGATCGAGGCGATGCGTGTGCCGGTGGCTGCCGCCTCGCACACGGCCTGGGCGACGCCCGGGGGGAGCGGGACCGTGGGGTCGGCCGTGCCCGGGAGGATGATCGTGTCGGCGTCGGCGAGGGCGTCCAGGCCGTGTGGGGCGCGCAGGGCGAAGTGGCCTGCGGTGACCTCGGGGGTCGGGGAGCAGACCCTGATGCGGTAGGGGGTGCGGCCGTCCGGTAGGCGGGCCCAGGTGAAGGTGTCGATCGGGGCGGAGAGGTCGAAGGGGATGACCTGGTCCAGTGCCAGGACGGCCACGGTGTGCATGGGGGCAGGGTAGTGGCGGTTTATGGGCTGTGCGCCGGGTTTTCGTCAGCTCGTCGGAGGAGACGGAGGAGTCGGAGGAGGGGAGGGGGCCTCGGGTTCTTTCGCCCCCGCCGCCCCTACCCGTCCCATCCTGTACCTGGGGGCTCCGCCCCCAGAACCCCC